>NZ_JBSFPX010000017.1:0-60915 GCF_053588415.1 Mycobacterium sp. NPDC003449 | reverse complement strand
TGGTCCCGGTGCGTACACCGCGGTCGGCCGACATCCACAACGCCGACATCGTCCGGATGGCGATCGGAGCTATCGCGTTGGCGCTGCTGGGGATTCGCCGTTATGCCTTCGCCCGCCCACCGCTGCTCGGGCCGACCAGCCGCACCCTCGCCACCGGGGCGACGATCGTGACGGGCTATCCGTTCCTGCGCGGCGCGTTGCGGACCCTGACCGGGAACCGCGCGGCGGGGACCGATGTGCTGGTCTCGGCGGCCACGGTCGCGAGCCTGGTGCTGCGCGAGAACGTGGTGGCACTGACCGTCCTGTGGCTGCTCAATATCGGTGAATACCTGCAGGACCTCACGCTGCGGCGGACCCGGCGCGCGATCGCCAACCTGCTGCAGGGCAGCCAGGACACCGCGTGGCTGCAACTGCCCGACGGAACCGAGGTCGAGGTCGCGGTCGACGGTCTGAAGGTCGGCGACCGGGTCGTGGTGCACGAGCAGGTGGCGATCGCGGTCGACGGGGTCGTGAGCGCCGGTGAGGCGATCGTCGACCAGTCGGCCATCACCGGTGAGAACCTTCCGGTCGCCGTCACCGTCGGCGGCACGGTGTACGCGGGGTCGGTCGTGGTACGAGGCAGATTGGTGGTCACCGCCGAAGCCGTGGGGCGCCAGACCACGCTCGGCCGGATCATCAGCCGGGTCGAGGAGGCGCAGGAGGACCGCGCGCCGATTCAGACCATCGGCGAGAATTTCTCCCGCCGTTTCGTGCCCGCCTCGTTCCTGCTCTCGGCCGTGACCCTGATGGTGACCAGGGATGTGCGCCGCGCCATGACCATGTTGCTGGTCGCCTGCCCGTGCGCGGTGGGCCTTTCGACCCCGACGGCCATCAGCGCCGCGATCGGCAACGGTGCGCGGCGGGGCATCCTGATCAAGGGCGGTTCGCACCTCGAGGAAGCCGGCCGGGTGGACGCCGTGGTGTTCGACAAGACCGGAACCCTCACGGTCGGCCGCCCGATCGTGACCAACGTGGTTGCCTTTCCCAAGGATTGGGAGCCCGAGCAGGTGCTGGCCTATGCGGCCAGCTCGGAGATCCACGCGCGTCATCCACTGGCCGACGCGGTTATCCGCTCGACGCAGGAACGCCACATCGAGATACCCCCACACGAGGAGTGCGAGGTGCTCGTCGGGCTGGGCATGCGGACCAGGGCTGACGGGCGGACGCTGCTGCTCGGGAGCCCGTCACTGCTGCGCCAGGAGAAGGTCCGGGTCACCAAGCGCGCCACCGAGTGGGTCGACAAGCTCCGCAGGCGCGCCGAGACACCGCTGCTGCTGGCCGTCGACGGAAAGTTGGTGGGGCTGATCAGCCTTCGCGACGAGATCAGACCCGAGGCCATCGAGGTACTGGCGGCCCTGCGGGCGACCGGCGTGCGGCGCACGGTGATGCTGACCGGCGACCACCCGGACGCGGCGGCCGCCGTCGCCGATGAACTCGGTATCACCGAGTGGCGCGCCGAGGTCATGCCGGAGGACAAACTCGCGGTGGTTCGGGATCTGCGCGCCGAGGGGCATACGGTCGCGGTCATCGGCGACGGGGTGAACGACGCACCGGCGCTCGCGGCGGCCGACATCGGCATCGCGATGGGGCTCGGCGGCACCGATGTCGCGGTCGAGACCGCCGACGTCGCGCTCGCCGGCGACGACCTGCGGCGGCTGCTCGACGTGCGGGCGCTGGGCGGGCGTGCGGTCGAGGTGATTCAACAGAACTACGCGATGTCGATCGCCGTCAACGCGATCGGCCTCGCCGTCGGTGCGGGTGGGGCACTGTCCCCGGTGCTGGCGGCGGTGCTGCACAACGCGTCGTCGGTTGCGGTGGTGGCCAACAGCGCCAGGCTCATCCGGTACGAACTCGATTAGCCGAGTACGGGATTGAGGCTCGGTTCGGCGAACTCGCCGTGGCAAGGCGCGCGCGACGTCGCGCGATCAAATCAGCCTTGGCGGCCCTTGAAACGAGGGTTGAGCTTGTTGATGACGTAGACCCTGCCCTTACGCTTCACCACCTGTGACCCGGGCTGGTTCTTCAGCGACTTGATGGACGCCCTGACCTTCATGCGAACTCCTTATTGATAACGATTGTCATTATCATCTTAGCGGAGCCCACTCGTCCGGGGAAACGGCGAGGAACGGCATGCGCCGGTGGATGTCGAGCTCACGGGTTCACGGCAGTTCGACCTTGCCGGCTAGCCAACGCCCGTCGACTTTCTGCATGGTGATCCTGATCCTGCTTCGGTCCAGCCTCGGCTCGGGTGCTGCGGCATTGGTCACCGACTGGTCGACGAATAACAGCACCTCCACCCGGTCCGGCGAGGCCGACTTGACGGCAGACTCCACCACCATGCCGTGCGCGGTGGCTTTGTTCTCGACGAGCAATTGGCGCAGTTGTGCGCTCGACTGGCCGTACATGTCCCTGAACTCTCCGGTCGACCCGTCGATGACCAGCCGGAAGTTCTCGTCCAGGTGGGCCGCGTCGATGTTGGTGAGTGCGCCCACGAACTGCTGCGCCGCAGCCAAACCCTCACGGGCCGCATTCTCCCGGTCACGTTGACCGATCCACAACCAGGTCAAAACCGCTGTGCCCGCCAGTATTACGACGGCCAGTAGGACGGCGAGACCTTTTCGGGCCGGCATCGCCCAGCGGCGGGGATCGGTGCCGTCGTCGGTGGCCTCTTCTGACATGGTGCTCCTCGTCAATCGGGGTTCAGCTGTACTCGGGTCGCAGCACCGGTTCGAGCGTGGCGAGAGGGATGCGGGCCGCCACGGTGCCGCCGTCCATCGACCACACCGGCATTCCAGGGCTGTAGTCGACGGGAACATCATGTGCGACCGGATAATCCGGCATGTAGATGATCAACGAGTCCGGCGTCAGCGCCCACGCGCGGTAGCCGCCGGAGTACACGTTGTCCGGCGACCAGCGGTCGGGTGTGAACGGATAGGTGCCGGGTCGATGTGGCGGCGGGGCCCGGTCCAGGGCCTCGACGACATCCGGCGCGCCCAGCGTCGGGATGTCGATCAAGGGGTCGATCCCTGGCCGGACGATGTCGTTCAGCTCGAGCTGGGCGCCGCTCGCGGTGTCGAACGTGAACGTCCGGTAGGCGTTGTTGATCGCCGGACCGTCCGCATGGTAATTCTCGTGGAACACCACCGATAGTGTCGAGTGGCCTTTGAAGACTTCGACGTTCGCTTCGCCGTAGCTGTCTTGCGCCATGTCTCCGGCTCTGGCGCTCCAATTACGGTACAGGTCGCGCAGGTAGGCGCGGATCGGCGAACCGGTGGTCGGCTTGTCGACAAGCTCGCCCGGAATCGCGATTCTGATGTCTCGGTTGGCATTGCGCACCGAGCGCACCACCGTGCCGCAGTAGTGCCCGTCGAACTCGCCGCCGAGATCGGTACAGAACGATTCCGGGGACGCCCCCGCAACCGGTGGGTCCATGAGTGCGACAGCGACCGGCACCGCAACACCGATGGCAGCCATCCACACCGCCGCCGAGCTCACGGCAGCTCGACTTTGCCGGCCAGCCAACGGTCGTCGACTCGTTGCATGGTGATCTTCATCCGGCTGCGGTCGACGCGGGGATCTGGCCGGGCGGTGTTGGCCACGGTCTGATCAACCATCAGCAGGATGACCACTCTGTCCTCGGACCTGGACTGGATTGCCGAATCCACCACGGTGCCGTGCGCGGTTGCTTTGTTGTCGACGAGTAGTTGGCGAAGCTGCACGCTCGACTGCGTGTACATGTCCTTGAACTCGCCCGTCGCGCCGTCGAGGACGCGGGTGAAATTCTCGTCAACGTGGTTGCTGTCGATACTTGTCAGCGTCTGAGCGTAGGCGACCGCCTCCTCGACGGCCTGTCGGCCCGCCTCGTCCACCTGCCGCTGCTGCCACAGCCGCCAACCGAGTAAACCCGAGCACGTCAAGGCCGCAACCAGGGTTGCGCCGGCGGCAGCGATGGACAGATGGCGAAGGGTGCGCCTGCCGGGTCTGCCCTCGGGTTCGACCGGGTCGGAGGCTGCTTCGACCTCGCGGTCGACGAGGTCGTCATCTCCGTCATCGGTCTTTGACGTCACAGTTCTTCCTTGATTCGGATGCGGTCGATGCAGGGACGGTGTCGACCGAATGTGGCGGTTGCCACATTCGGAATGCGCGGCGGGATTGCCGTTGACACCGCCGCCTGCCCGACCCTACGTTAGGGCGATAACGAAAACCATTTTCAATAAAATCTCTGTTCAAGCCACCGGGAGGGGACTGTGATGGCCACTGTCGCCACGAATGCTCAACGGCAGCGCCCGAAAGATGGAGAACACCAACCAGGTTGGTTCGTCAGTCGCCGGGTGGACATCTTCTTCGTGTTCGGTGTCGGGGCCCTGCTCTCGGCGGTACTGTTCGCCGCCGAGAGTCGCAAGGGGATGTTTCTCGTTGGCGCGGTGGCATTTTCGCTGCTTTCGGATCTTCCGCATGTGCTGACCACAACCGCGCGGGTGTGGCTGGACCCGCGGGAGCGGTCACGGTACTGGCGTCACTACGTGATCAGTTTCGCGGTCGTCGCCACGATCGTCGGGGTGCTGTGGTTCGGCGGCTGGCTGGTGCCGCTGCTGGCGATCTGGGCCTATTGGCAGGTATTCCATGTGCTGAAACAGCATTTCGGCATCATGAACATCTACGCCGCCAAGAACGGATACAAAGGGCCGCGCAAGCGGCTCAAGTACGCGCTGTACGCCGTCTGCCTGGCCCCGGTGCTCTACCGGGCCGGCCACGGATTGCACTTCTCGGAGTACGAGGTGTTCGGCCACCGCCTGCCGTTCTCGAACCTCAGCGTGCCCGTGCCACCGATTCCGGGCGTTCTCATCGTCGTCGCGTATGCGATCGCCGCGGTCCTCGTCGCGATGGCGATCTGGGAGCAGGTCAAACTGCGGCGTGGCGGGCAGACCCCGTTACCCGCGATGGCCGTGGCCACCATCGTCATCGCCGCCGCGTCCTACAACCTGTCCTACCTGCTGGTGTCGGATCTGTTCGCGCTCATCCTGATCGCCACCACCACCCACAGCCTGCAGTACCACCTGATCAACTGGACGCGGAACAACACTCGATTCGCCGCTACCGATGACCCGGGTGAGAAGAAGTTGCTGTTGGCTCGGCTGTCGACCCGGAAAGCGCTGCCGCTGTACGCGGCTTGCCTGGCGGGTATCGGTATCCTTGCCGGACAGCTGGATACGATCATCTTCGCCGTGCCGCTGATGTTCGTGTTGCACCATTTCTATATGGACGGCGCGCTCTGGAAGAGCAAGGGAAATCCCGAGCTCGCCCATGACCTGGGAATTGTCCGTGCTAAATGAGTACGTGTCGACGTCGTCGCCGCGAAAGTCCTCCTGGCGATCTGTGGAGGTACGAGAGATAGCGTCGCGCGCGGACGTCACGAGCTTCGTGCGGGTGCCATGGCACATCTATCGCGACGATGCGCAGTGGCGGCCGGTGTTGCGGCGCGTCATGCGGGCGAAGATGAACCCGCACAAGAACGCGCTGCATCAAGAGGTCGACATCGCGAACTTCGTCGCGTACCGGTCGGGACGGCCGGTGGGGCGGATCTCGGCGAGTATCGACCCCGATTACGTCCAGCGATACGGCGACTGGGCCTTCTTCGGGCATTTCGAGAGCCCACCCGACGATGCGGTGGCCGCGGCGCTGTTCGACGCCGCGGAGACATGGGCACGGAACCGAGGAATGACCAAAATTGCCGGGCCGTTCAGCTATTCGACGCGTGAGGAAGTGGGTCTGCTCGTCGCGGGCTACGACCGACCGCCGACTCTCATGCAGCCCTACAACCCGATGTATTACCCGCGACTCGTCGAATCCGCGGGTTATCGGAAGAAGTTCGACACCGAGTCATATCGGTGGAACGCCAAGGGCAGTAGCGCTACTCAGCAACGTCTGGTCCGACGCGCCGAGGCCGTCATGAACGCGCAGGGCCTAACTGCACGGCCGGTGCGGATGGCGGACTTCGGCGACGAACTGGAGGTCCTGCGCGGGCTTTACAACGATTCGTTCGCCGGGCACCCGGAGAACGTGCCGTTGAGCAGGGCCGTGTTCGAGGGTATGGCGGCCGAGATGCGGCCGTTGATCGACCCGAACATCGTCCGGATCGTCGAAGCCGGTCGCGAGCCGGTCGGGTTTCTGTTGATGCTGCCCGATATCAACGAGATCACCGGGCAATCCGGCCGGATCACCGCATCCACGCTGCTACGGATGACGAGCAGGCGTAACGGGCGCATCCGCGGCATCGACACCGCGGTCGTGGTGCTGATCGGCGCCGTCGAAACTCGGTTCGGCGCGGGGATCGGTCGCGTACTGGCCGGCGAGATCGTCAAGACCATTACCGACAGCGGATATTCGTCGGTCGCCACGACATGGGTGCACGAGGACAACGTGTGGTCGAATTCGCTGGCGGCTCAGATGAAGACCGCCCCGGAGAAACGCCACCGGGTCTTTCAGAAGGCACTGTGATGACCGGTCGAATTCTCGTCACCGGCGGTGCGGGGTACCTGGGCAGTGCGCTCGTCGGCGACCTGGTGCGCGCCGGTGAGGCCGTCACCGTCATGGCCGGTCCGCGGGACCGTACCGCGCCACCGAACGATCCCAAGGGCGACGTGGAGGTTGTGCGCGCCGACGTCACCGACGAGCGCAGCGTCGGCGACGCGATGCGCGGCATCTCGTCGATCTATCACCTCGCGGGTGTCGCCTCACCGAATTCACGGCTCGGACACGATATCTGGAATGCGAACGTGCTGGGGACCTATCACATCGCGCACAATGCGATGCGCCACGGCATACAACGGGTCGTTCACGTATCGTCGACGGCCGCCATCGGGTACCCGCCCGACGACGTCGTGGCCGACGAGGAATTCGATCTCCGGGACTCGGTTCTCGACAACGTGTACGCGGCGACGAAACGTGCCGGCGAACGTGTGATGCGCGACTTCGCCGAGCGCGGTCTTGACGTGGTGGTGGTCAATCCCGCAGCGGTCTTCGCCCCGGGATCCGGCCCTGCCCGGTCCTGGCGGGGCCTGCTGTCCGCCGCGCGCAAGGGTCTGCTCCGGGCTGTGCCATCGGGCGGGACGGCGGTGTGCTCGGCCCGCGATTTCGTCGCGGGCACCACAGCGGCGATGGTCAACGGCGAACCGGGCGAACGGTACATTCTCGCGACCGCGAACCTCACCTATCAACGGATTGCCGAACTGCTCGTCGACGCGGTAGGGCGATCCCACCCGGTGCGCGTCGCCCCGACGGGATTGTTCCGGGCCGCCGGTGCCGCCAACCGGGTCCTGCGGGATGTGGCCGGCAACCCACACCCCGACGATGCCCTGGTACCCGAGAACGTCGAATTGATGAGTCGTCACGTCTACTACTCACCGGTCAAAGCCGTGCGCGAACTCGGTATCCCGCGAGTGTCCACCTCTGCACTGATCGCGGAGTTCGCCCGATGAGCACTGATGCGAACATCGGGTCCCCGCGGATTCCGTCGAGGCAGCTCGGCTCCAGGGATGTGCTCGGCATCTCGATGGCCGACGCGCGCTCGCTGGTCGCCGATCTCGCCGAACGCAGGCAGTGGATCTACTGGATCGATCTCACCGTATGCGTGCTGATCGGATACGGCGCCTTCATCCTGTGTCCTGCCGGCGATCTGCTTTCGGTGCCCGCCATCGCCTGCGTGCTGGTCTCCGCTCTGGCGTTATACCGCGCGGTCCTCTTCGTGCACGAGATCGTCCATGCGCCGGACGAACTGCGGTCGTTCTCGGTGTTCTGGCATGCAGTGTGCGGAATCCCGCTCCTGGTGCCCAAGTTCACCTACGAGTTCCACCAGGACCACCACGGGTCCCGTACGTACGGGACCGTCGAGGACGGCGAATACGTACCCTATGCCGCCGAACCACGCTGGCGGGTGATCGCCTTGCCGTTCACCGCATTGCTCGGCCCGCTGGTCTTCGTCGTGCGCTTCCTGGTACTGGCTCCGTTGAGTTGGCTTGTCCCCCCGCTCCGGTCATATGTGTTGACACGTGCTTCGGCCTTGATGATCGACGCGGATTTCGTCCGCCGGCTGCCTCCGGCCGGCGTACCGCGCCCGTGGCTGGTTCAGGAGTCCGCCTGCTTCGCGTACGCCCTGACGATGCTGGTTCTGGCTGTGCTGGGCGCCTATTCGACGAACCGCCTGCTCGAGGCCTACGCGGTCGTCGCGATCGTGCTGTTCGTCAACTGGGTCAGGGTGCTGGCCGCGCACCGCTACGAGAGCGAGAACGAGCGGATGACGTTTCCCGAGCAGGTGCTCGACTCCGTCGACCATCCGTCGCTGCCGATCCTCGGCGAGCTGTGGGCGCCGCTCGGTCTGCGCTTCCATGCGGTGCACCACCTTTTCCCGAAGTTGCCCTACCACCAGCTCGCCAAGGCTCGCCGTCGCCTCGCCGAGGCGATTCCGCGTGACAGCGGGTACTGGACGACCGAGGACCGTTCCTTGACCGCATCCCTTCGAAGGTTGCTCGCACATCCACGTGCCGGCGCCGAGGCGCCGCGTTCGGCTGGGGAGACGGTCCGGATGGAGGCGCCATGATGCCCGATATGAGGCCGCTCGAGGCGGATTTCGTGACGACGGCCGGACTGACCGGATATCGCGAAGCGATGATGCTCGCAACCACGTGGGCGGGGACCGAGCTGGCTGACCCGACCGTGCCGGGGCTCGTCGAGGGTTACGCGAACCTGAAGGAGGCCGCCGACGATCTGCCCCTCGATCTCCCGGAGGGCATCGGTCTGCCGGGCGCGCTGGGCGAGGCCGTCAACCTGCTGGCCCGGAAGTCGGCGGTGGTCACCCATCCGGCTTACCTGGCCCACCTGCATTGTCCGCCGATGGTGGCTTCGTTGGCCGCCGAGGTGCTGACAAGTACGTTCAACCAGTCCATGGATTCCTTCGATCAGGCGCCGGCAGCCACTGCGGTCGAACAGCGTGTCACCGAATACCTCTGTACGAAACTGGGATACGGCCCCGGTGCCGACGGTACTTTTACCAGCGGCGGCACGCAGTCCAACCTCGAGGCACTGTTGATCGCGCGTGATCTGTTCGCAGGCAGGATCCCCGGTTGGGATATCGCCACGCACGGGCTGCCCCCGGAAGCGCGTTCATGGCGCGTGTTGTGTACGCGTCAAACGCATTTCTCGGTGCGTCAGGCACTGCGGATCCTCGGGCTGGCCGGCGCCCCGATCGAGGTGCCGACCGACACGGCCGGGCGGTTGAGCGTCGAGGCGCTCGGCGACCTGCTGGCCGAGGCGGTGCGCGAACGGACTCCCATCATGGCGCTTGTGCTCACCGCGGGTACGACGGACTACGGCGCGATCGATCCGCTCCACGACGCGATCACGATCGCCCACGAGCACGGCATCTGGACCCATGTCGACGCGTGCGCCGGCGGCTGCCTGGCGTTCAGCGATCGGCATCGACACCTTCTTCGGGGCATCGAGACGGCCGACTCCATCGCGGTAGATTTCCACAAGCTGCTGTTTCAGGCCATCGGTTGCAGCGCGCTGCTGGTCCGTCGCCGGGCCTCCTTCGATGTCTTGGCCGGGCACGCCGATTACCTGAACCCAGAACAGGATTCCGAGCGGGACGTGCTCAATCTCGTAGGTAAGTCGTTGCAGACGACCCGCCGGTTCGACGCCCTCAAGGTGTTCGTCACGCTGCGGGCCCTCGGGCAGCGGCGCGTTGCCGAGATGATCGACGCAACGTTGGCGGCGGCCGCCGCGGCCGGGGACGCGGTATCCGATCATCCCGACCTGAACCTGGTCGCGCCGGTAGCGACGAACACCGTTGTGGTGCGCTGGCAGCGCGATTCGGTGCCCGATGACGAATGCGACACCATCAACAACGCGATCCGGGCCGCGCTGGCGCGAACCGGCCGTGCCATGGTGGGCAGGTCGCGTGCAGCCGGGCACGCAGCGCTCAAACTCACCTTCGTCAACCCGCTCGTCAGCGCCGAAAAAGCAGTGGAGATCATCGCCGACATCGCCGATCAGGGTGAGCGGATCGCGGGGACCCGCGGAAGGGAGTTCACTACCGCATGAGCAGTCAGTTGGAGCGCGTCGAACGCATCCGGGCATCAGACGACCGGTTTCGCTGGGCGAAGAGCGTCGAGTACGCGATCTTCGGAGTGGAGAATGACTACGCTGACGAGTCCGATATCGCCGCAGCGGAAATGGTGCACTACCGGCCTTGGGAGCGCTCCTCGGAGATATTCGTCAGCTTCACCGACGACTCCCCGGACGACCCGGTGGGGGTGCTGCGGGCACTACGGGCCGACCCCGGACTCGGGCTGGACAGTTTCAGTACGCTGCGCGACGGCCGCGACTACGCAGTGGACGGACACCCGCCGCGGAGCTATCTCTACCCGCGGTGGCACTCCTTCTTCGAACATGTAGGGCCGGAACGGGTTGCAGAGCTCGCCACTCAGGGGGTGCGCAAGAAATACCGGCGTGTCGGCATGGTCGAGCAGCTTTGGCAGTCGTTCTTCGGCAGCCTCGCCGTCGACGGCGTCGATTTCGTGACGGTTGCCCTCGTGGTTCCGCTGTTCGACTGGTACAGCCACCTGCTGTCCGACCGCATCCACCAGATCGGTGACATCATGCCCGGCTACATCGGGGCCGACAGTGTCCCGGCCGTTGTCGACATCAGCGGATCATTTGTCAGCGATGCCGGCGGCATTCTGGACAAGAATGGGGGATCGCTACTGGCGTTGGCGACTGATTCCCCCCTTCTGCAATCGAATTAGAGGAGACATGCGATCGATACACACGCAGGAACACACGTTCAGAAAGGTCAGCGAGATCGCCTGTCCGATCGACCGGGTATGGGAACGCGTCACCACGCAAGAGGGGATCAACGATGAGATGGGCCCCTACATGAAGATGACCATGCCGCGACAGTTCCGAGGGAAATCGATCGCCGATGTCTCGCCAGGCACCCGGATCGGAAAGAGCTTTCTGCTGCTTTTCGGTGTGCTGCCGTTCGGCTTCGACGACATCACCATTGCCAAGATCGAGCCTGGGCGGATGTTCCGCGAGGAGTCGATCATGACCGGTATGCGGATCTGGGTCCATCACCGCACCCTGGAACCTCTGGGAGACAACACGATTGTGACCGACGAGATCACCCTGGCTCCTCAGGCGCCGATGGGCCTGATCCCCGGTTGGGGACGGTTGATGAGCTGGGTTCTCTCGGCGTTCTTCAGCCACCGCCATCGTCGGCTGGACCGCAGCCTGACCATCCCTGGTGCGGTGCGGTGAAACGACGTACGGCAGTGGCGATCGCTGGTCTGCTCACGCCGGCACTCCTCGGCGGCTGTGCATCGGTCAACGCGGAAGCCGGACAACCCGTCGGCCACGCCTACGAACTTCTGAAATATCCTGATGGAAAATCAGAATCAGGTGCCGAACCACGCCACGGCTCACCGTTCGGGAGCTATCGGATCGAGATATCAGGATCGGTGACCTACCTGGATCAGACGACATCGCTGCCGACGGCCGGGGTATTGACCATCGGGCCGGGTTCGCGGCGTGGTGAGGTGAAGATCGAACAGTACTACGGCGGGGACCGTTTCCCGTACGAGACCGGTGTCGTGTCCACGCGGGACGGCGCGAGCACTCTGGATGCGATAGCCATCGTCAACCCCCTGGACTCCAGGGTGTCGCTGCAGTGCGCGGTAGCTGGGGGAATCGCATTGGGAGACATCGGCGAATCGCGTGAGCTCACGGGCGAGTGCGGTGGGGGTTCGGTAGTGAGCGGCACCGTGCGGTCCCAAGGCACGCGGCAGGCCAGCTGGCGCGGCAATCGCGTCGAACTGGCCCGAACGGTGGTTGATCTCGAAGTGTCGGGAGCCAGCAGCGGAACGATCCATCAGGTGAACGAGACACCCGAGGGCGGGAGCTTTCCGCTCTACACGGCGCTCGACGTGAGCCTGACCGCGCAAGGCATTCAAATGACCGAGAAACTGGAACGCGACGTCCTACCGAAAGTCGGAGACTGATCCGCCGATGTCTGATGAGAGCCGACAGAATTCATCGCAGGCTTTGCGGGCCGACGAGGTCGTCAAGACGTATCCGGGTTCGGGGACCAACGCCGTCGACGGACTGAGTGTGACCGTGCCGGCCGGCATCGTCTACTGCCTGCTCGGCCGGAACGGTGCAGGCAAGACAACCACCATTCGGATGGCAACAACCTTGCTCGCCCCTACCAGTGGGCGGCTGGAGGTACTGGGCATTCCGGTCGATGAGACCGACGAACTGCGGCCGCTCATCGGGGTGGCGTTGCAGGAGGTCGCCCTGGATCTCTGGATGTCGCCGGTTGAACAGATACGGATGAGTTTGGCGATGGCCGGCTGGCCGAAGCACAGCAGGCGCCCGCGCGAGGACGAGCTCGTCGACCAATTCGGTCTGGGAAGTTATCTGAACCGAAAGGTCGGAGCGCTGTCCGGGGGGATGCGTCGGCGGGTGGACGTGGCGCTTGCCGTGGCGCACAACCCGAAGATGCTGTTCCTCGACGAGCCGTCCAGCGGCCTCGACATCGAGGGCAAACAAGAGGTGTGGAATGCGATCAGGTCGCTGCGGTCGCAAGGCCGCACCGTCGTGCTCACGACCCACGACATGGACGAGGCGGTCGCACTGGCCGACGAAGTCGGAATCATCAAGGACGGTAAGTTGGCCGCATCCGGGTCGACCCACGAATTCACCAGAAGCCACGGGTTCGTCGTCGACATCTCGGCGGGTGGGGTGATACCCGACGACACCGTGGCCGCACTGGGCGATGCCGGCTACGCCGTTGAGCGCAGAAACGACACCGCCCTCACGGGCACATTGACCTCGGCCTCGGCATCCACCCTCGGCCGGCTCGGGACGCAGCTGGGTCAGTTGGGGCTGGCCGACGCGAACATCGAGGTGCGGTCCACATCGCTGCGGGACGCATTTCTGGAGGCCACCCGATGAGTGTCCAAACCCTGGCCGACGACGCCAAGACCGAACCGCCGGTGAGCGGCAGGGAGAGAAGGCCGGCCGCCGCCAACACCCTGCGACTCTTCCGTCGCTATGTCGTGGTGGGCCTGCGACAACCGGTGTTCGGTTTCATCTTCCCGATCGTGTTCCCGGTGGTCCTGGTGATCTTCGTGCGATCGATGTTCCAGCGGGTCGCCGACCTTCCCGGTTTTCCGTTGTCCTCCTACACGGCCTACATCGCGCCCGGGTTGATCATGCTGATTCCGATGCTGGGCGCCGGTTACGGCGCAGGCACGCTGATCGACGAGATCCGTTCGGGTTTCACCGACCGGCTCCGGCTCTACGGGGTGTCGACGGGCCAGATCATGACGGCCAAGTACGGCTTCGAGATGTTTCGGATTCTTCCGGCGGCCGTCATCGTGATTGCGCTGCTGGCACTGCTCGACGCGCCGCTGCGGGCCGGGGTACTCACCGCGGCGCTGCTGATCGTGCTCATGTTCCTGTGGTCAGCCGCATACAGTTCGCTGTTCTATCTGGTGGCGCTGCGCACGCTCAATCCGCAGGCCCCGGTCGCCATGCTGCCGCTCGCCCTGCCGGTGCTGTTCGTCAGCCAGGCGCTCATGCCCGAGGTGTTCCTCTCTGACTGGCTTCGGATCAGTATCAACGTGAATCCCTTCTCCCACATCGTGTCCGCGGCGTCGAACATCATGTACGGCGAATTCGACACCATGGTCGTCGCCAAGGGTTGCCTTGTGGCCATCGGAATGTTTGCACTCCTGCAGATACCCATCCATCTGGTAATTCGCAAGAAGATTGGAAAGTAGGGACAAGCCGTGTCAGAAGTACGGGAATTCCTGATCGCGTTCATCACCGACGAACTGGAACTGCCCACTGAGGACGTCAACGACTTCTCCGAACTCGTCGGTGACCTCGGATTCGACTCGCTGTCGTTCGCGCTGGGAGTTTCCGAGATCAAGGACCGGTTCGGCGTCGTGCTGAACAAGGACGATGTGTTCGAGTGCAAAACCCTCGGCGCTCTGGTCGAACTGGTGGAGAACCGACGGCCTGCCGGGTCCGGTGCGGTGGGCGCTGCAGGCCCGCTGGGGGATCTGTGAACGCAATCCTGGCGAGACTGCGCGCCGGTGCCGATGTCACCGCACGCGGTCTCACCACGGCACCGGTGGACGACGACGGCCGTTCGCGACTGGACCAGATGAGCAAGGCGTCCTGGGCGCAGGTGCACCGCACGGGTCGCAAGGTCGCGGGCGCACTGCAGGTGTCCGGTGTGGCACCGGGGGACGCGGTGGCCGTGCTCGCCGGGGCGCCCGGCGAGATTGCCCCGCTGGTGCAGGGCATCTGGATGTGCGGGGCCTCGGTGACCATGCTGCACCACCCGACTCACCGGATGGATCTGTCGTCCTGGGTGGCCGATCTCTCTTCCACGTTGGCAGCGGTCGGTGCCTCGACCGTCGTTGTCGGAGCGCCGTTCCTGTCCGCGGCGGCAGACCTCTCGACCGCGGCAGCACGGACACTGCGGCTGCCCGACCTGCTCGACGGAACCATCGGGGGGATCGTCGACATGCCCGACGACGCTATCGCGTTCCAGCAATTGACATCCGGTTCCACCGGGCGGGCCAAGGCGGTCACCATCAGTTACCGCAACATCGAGGCCAACCTGCGCGGAATGCATGCCGCGTCAGCGGCAGACCCCGCCTCCGATGTTGTCGTCAGCTGGCTGCCGCTCTTCCACGATATGGGCATGATGGGCTACTTGATCGTGCCCATGTGCCTTGGCATCGAAACGGTCACGGTAACCCCGGTCGATTTCTTGACCGATCCGCTGCTCTGGGCGGACTTGATCACCCGGCACCGCGGCACCATGACGGCCGCACCGAATTTCGCCTATTCCCTACTCGCTCGCCGTCTCCGCAGGGCGGCGGACGGCGCGTACGATTTGTCGACGCTGCGGTTCGCCCTGAGCGGTGCGGAGGCGGTGGACGTGCGGACCCTCGAGCGCCTCTCGGCCGAGGGGGCGCGGTTCGGGTTGCCGAGGACGGCCGTTGTTCCGGGCTACGGCATGGCGGAGGCGACGCTCGGGGTATCCATCGTCAGGCCGGGACAGGGGTACACGGTCTGCCCGCCTCACCCCGAACTTGCAGCGATAAACGATGATTCAGAACGACGCGTGGCACTCGGCCCGCCCGTGCCGGGGTGTGAGATCAGGGTGGTAGCCGACGACGGGACGGAGCTCGCCTCACCGGCCATCGGTGAACTGGTGATCCGCGGCGACAACGTCACCCTCGGTTACCGCACCGCGGACGGTATCGAACCCGTCACCGATCCCGACGGCTGGTTTCGCACCGGTGATATCGGATATCTGACCGAGGACGGACAGCCGGTGATCTGTGGCCGCAAGAAGGACGTCCTGATCGTCTCTGGCCGCAATATCCATCCCGAGGACATCGAACGGTCCGTGGCCGGCGTGACCGGGGTCCGATCCGGCGGCATTGCCGCCGTGCGGTTCTCGACCGCGACGGCCGGCGAAGGGTTTGCGATGGTGGCCGAGTCGGCGCTGCACACCGACAACGCCGAAACGGCGCGGATCCGCACCGAGATCGCCGACCGGATCTATCGCAGGCTCGGGCTCAGCCCCCGCGCCGTCCACGTCGTGCCGGCCGGCTGGCTACCGAAGACCTCGTCGGGCAAGCTCCGGCGGCTGGAGACCTCGCAGCGGATACGGGAGCGTGAACTCACCGGATGACAGTGCGGGACATAGGCGCCCGTGCTGCCGCGGTGAGTGTGGGGTACCTGGAGCGGCATCCGCTGGCCGCACTCGGCACCGTCGGTGATCAGGTAGTACTGGGGCTGCAAACGGTCCGCTGCTTCGGCACCGACATGGTCACCGGGCGTTTTCAGTGGGCCGAGTTCGTGCGGCAGGCCGGCTTCATGGCCGGTGCGGCGGTCATGCCGACAATTCTGGTGGCACTGCCGATCGGCGTCACGTTGTCGATTCAGTTCGCGCTGCTGGCCGGACAGGTCGGGGCCACCTCGCTGGCCGGTGCGGCGAGCGGTTTGGCCGTGATCCGGCAGGCCGCCTCGCTGGTCGCCGCGGTGCTGCTGGCATCCGCGGTCGGCGCCGCGATGACCGCGGACCTGGGCTGCCGGACCATGCGTGAGGAGACGGCCGCGATGGAGGTCATGGGCGTCTCGGTGGTCCGTCGGCTCGTGGTGCCGCGGTTTGCCGCGGCGGTCGTGGTTGGCATCGCTCTCACCGGGGTGGTGTGCTTCGTCGGCTTCCTGTCCAGCTACCTGTTCAACGTCTACGTGCAGGGTGGTGCGCCGGGCAGCTTCATCGCCACCTTCGCGTCGTTCGCCACCACCGGCGACATGCTGCTGGCGCTGTTCAAATCGGCTGTCTACGGCGGCATCGTCGCGGTGGTGTCCTGCCAGAAAGGCCTCGCTGTGAGCCGGGGCCCGGCCGGCGTCGCCGACGCCGTGAATGCCGCGGTGGTCGAATCCGTTCTGGTGCTGATGACCGTCAACGTCGCGGTAAGTCAGCTCTACGCCATGCTTTTCCCCAGGACGGGCCCGTGACATGACCGAGCCCGTGTTGTTGCGGCCGGTGGCACGGACCGGCCATCTCGTCGCGTTCTTCGCCCACGCGCTGGCCGGTGCCCCACTTGCCCTGCGCCGGTACCGGCGTGAGTTCCTCCGGTTGCTGTCCGACATCACCTGGGGCAACGGGTCGATCGTGGTGGGCGGTGGCACGGCCGGGGTGATCCTGGTGCTGGGCATCACCACCGGAGCGTTGATCGCGATCGAGGGGTACGACTTCCTCGACCTGCTCGGACTCGGGCCGGCAACCGGAGTCATCTCGTCGTTGGTGACCACGCGTGAACTGGCACCGATCATGGCGGCGCTGGCGTTCGCGGTGCAGGCGGGATGCCGGTTCACCACCCAGATCGGTTCCATGCGCATCTCCGAGGAGATCGACGCGATGAATTCCCTTGCGATCCGGCCGATTCCCTACCTCGTCACCACCCGGCTGCTGGCATCGGTGGTCGCGATCATCCCGCTCTACGCGGCGTGCCTGTGCATCTGCTACCTGTCGGCTCAGGTGGTGGTGGCCCTGGTCAGCGGGGGCTCGACCGGCCCGTACCTGCACTACTTCACCTTGCTGGTCAGCGGAACGGACATCCTGTACTCGACCCTGAAAACGGTGGTCTTCGTGTGGATCGCCGCAACCGTGCAGTGCTACTACGGGTTCGTCGCCGATGGCGGACCGGAGGGTGTCGGGATAGCCGCAGGCCATGCGATGCGGGCCAGCATCACGCTGGTGATCATCGTCAACATGTTGCTCACCATGACGTTGTGGAGTGTCGATTCCGGCGCAAGGTTCGGTGGTTGACCATGGCGAACCCGGTCGACCTTGACGGCAATCACTTCTCCGGCAGACAGTTGATCGTGCGCGGCATCGCTGCGCTCGTCGTCGTCGGGCTGGTGGCCTCGGCGCTGGTGGTGAAATGGGCCGGGCTGCTTGATCGGAGCCTGTTCGTGGTCGCCGAACTGCACAACATCGGAGACGGGCTGCCCGCCAGGTCCGACGTGAAGTTCCGGGGTGTTCTCGTCGGGGCGGTCGAGACCGTCACACCCGGATCCGGTGGGCGCCCCAACCAGGTTGGTATCCGGCTCAATTCGCAGTATGCACCGGGAATTCCGAGAAGCCTCACCGCCCGCGTGGTGCCGGGCAACGTCTTTGCGGTGTCGTCGCTGCAGCTGGTCGACAACCAGGGGAATACCGCCGGGGCGCCGATCCGGGACGGTGAGCGCATCGCCGAGGACGACACGCTGCCCACGGTGTTGTTCCAGACCACCATCACCAAGTTGCGCGACATCCTCGCCGCAGCGGGGCGCGGCCGCGATACCGTCGGCGTGCTGGCCGCCGTCGGCGCAGCCACCAACAACCGCCGCGGCGAACTGTTGACCTCGGCGGCACAGCTCACCCGACTCGTCGACGAGTTGAACGCCATCGTCGCGACCGATCAAGAGCCGTCCACCGTCTCGGCGCTGGTCGCTGCGGCGCAGGGCCTTTCGTCGACGGCACCCGACCTCGTCGACGCGCTGCACGAGGCGGTCGGGCCGATGCGCACCCTGGCCGAGCAGCGCGGCCG
This sequence comes from Mycobacterium sp. NPDC003449, assembly GCF_053588415.1. Classification (NCBI taxonomy): domain Bacteria; kingdom Bacillati; phylum Actinomycetota; class Actinomycetes; order Mycobacteriales; family Mycobacteriaceae; genus Mycobacterium; species Mycobacterium sp. NPDC003449. The sequence continues at coordinate 42,688 of NZ_JBSFPX010000017.1, read as the reverse complement.
GCTCGACGCCTTCCTGGCCGCGGGCACCCACACGGCAGGGACAAGCGTTGCGGCCCTGAACAATCAGACCGATCGACTCGTCCAGATCACCACCGACCTGACCCCCGTGCTCGGTGTGCTGGCGCAGCACGCGCAGCACTTCGTGCCGATCAGCCAGCGGATGACCAGATTCTCCGACACCTTCTTCGCCGAAGTCTGGGACTCCGAACTGGAAACGCCGCGGGGCAGGGTGAATCTGTCGTTCACCCCGTCCGACACCTACACCCGCGCCGACTGCCCGCGATACGGCGCCTTGGCCGGGCCGAGCTGCCACACCGCACCCGAGGTCCCGGTTCGGGCCGACCTCCCGGACGTGTTGATACCGCAGAACTACCAGCCGCCACCGGAACTGGCGCCGCCGCCGGGCACCGTTGTCGGCGACGACGGCAACCTGGTGGCGGTGGGCCCGCCCCTGGTGAGCCCGGCAGCGCCCGCCTCCTTCGGCGGCAATGTGGGGCCGGTCGGCAGCGGCCCGGAACGCGACCAGTTGGGCCGGATCACCGGGCAAGCGGCGTCGGTCGCCACGCAACTCATTCTCGGCCCCGTCGCCCGCGGGACCGTCGTCACGCGAACAGAGGGTGTGCCATGACTGCGATGACAACGTCGGGGATGACGCGTCGCCGCGGCCCGGTGCTGGGGCTGTGCCTGTTCCTGGTGGTCGCCACCGTGCTGACCTGGCTGGTCTATGTCACCCTGCGTCGTGACGTCAACGGCCCGGCCACGTCCTACGCCGCGCTCTTCACCGATGTCTTCGGGCTGCGGGAAGGCGACGACGTACGGGTGGCCGGCGTGCGGGTGGGCCGCGTGCAGGAGATCGAGCTGCAGGGAAACCTGGCGAAGGTGTCGTTCATCGTGAGCGACGCTCAACCGCTCACCCGTGACACGGTGGCGTCGGTCAACTACCAGAACATCGTCGGTCAGCGCTACCTCGGCCTCGGACAGGCCCCGGCCGGGGCGGCCGAGAAGCTACCCGCGGGCAGCGTCATCGACGTCGGACGCACCGAGCCGTCCTTCGACGTCGGCGCGTTGCTCAACGGCTACGAACCGCTGTTCGCCGTGCTTGACCCCGACCAGGTCAACAACCTCACCAACGCCGTCGTCGGATCGCTACAGGGCGATACCGCGGCCATCACCCTGCTGGTCGATCAAACTTCCACTCTCACCGAAACATTCGTCGGCCAGGATCGCACCCTGGACCGGGTCATCGGAAGCCTGGACGGTCTGGTGGCCAACCTCGCGCAGCAGAACCAGCACTTCGAGCGGACGATCATGCAGGCCCGCGGCGCGGTGGCTGAGTTCGACAGTCGCAGGCCGGACCTGGTGTCGTCCCTGGGCATGATGACGGCGGCGGTGGGCAATCTGTCCCACATCGCACAGGACGTGCAACCGACGATGCGGGACATGCTCAACCGGGAGCCCGGATACACCGACCACATGCTCGACATCGAACCGCAGGTCGCCTACACGGGTCTCAACACACCGCTGCTGTTGAAGGGGCTGTCCCGGGTGTTCGGAGAGGGGGCATACATGAACGCCTACGCGTGTGACGTCAACATCTACGGATTCTTCCCCGGACTCAACGAGGTGGTACCGATCATCGTCGACGCCGCGACACCGGGCGGGACGGCGATGCACACACCGAAGTGCCGGAGCAGCGGCGATGGCTAGGCGGACCAGGCTCGGCGCCATCGCGGTGGTCACGGTGGCCGCGCTGATCGGAGCGATGCTGCTCGTGAAGGAGGCCGGCTTCGGATACGACCGGTACACCGCGAAGTTCAGCCAAGCCGCGTCGCTGCGGGCGCAAGACATCGTCGCCGTCGCAGGCATCCCGGTCGGAAGGGTGACCGAGGTCCGGCTCGCCGGCGATCACGTCGAGGCCCGGATCCGGGTCCGCGACGACATCGCGGTGGGACGGGACAGTCGGGCGGCCATCAAGGTCACCACGCTGTTCGGATCCCGCTATCTCGATCTGCGCCCGGCCGGCGACGGCGCACCGCCCGAGGGCACCATCGACCTGACGCACACCGAGGTACCCTACGATCTGCAAGCGGCCCTTGCCGATTCGACCAGGACGTTCGAACAGGTCGACGCCGATCGGATCGCAGCCTCGCTGGACGTGGTCAGTCGACAGCTCGACGGGCTGCCCGGGGTGGTTCCACAGGCGATGGCCAATGTGCACGCGTTGTCGTCGGTGATCGCGCAGCGCCGCGACCAACTCGGCAGCCTGCTCACCAACACCGAACTCGTCACGAACATGCTGCGCCGTCAGCAATCCGAGATCGGCGGCTTCATCCGCCAGAGCCAGGAGCTGGTGGGAGAATTCGTGGCACGTTCGGCGGCGTTCCACGCGTTGATGCAGTCGCTGCGGTCGATCGTCGAGTCGCTGCGTACCGTCGCGGTGAACGACCGGGCCGCTCTCGACGACGTTCTGGCCACGATGGCGCAGCTGAGCGGGAAGTTCGCCGAACAGGACGCGCTGTTCCGGAACCTGCTGCAGATCGCGCCGGTACCGATCCGTCAGATCGCGAACGCCACCGGCTCCGGCAACGCGATCGATACGAACGCCCCGGCGGGCGCGTTGATCGATTCCTGGATGTGTGCCATCAGCGGACGAGCCGAGCAGTTCGGCATGATCCCGTACTTCAAGGACTGCGAATGATCAGGAAACACAAGCGATTGACCATTGGCTGTGCGTTGGTGACCGCGGCCGCGATCGTCGTCGGTGTGGGCTGGCAGCTGGTGGCGCACCGGGACCGGGCCATCACCGTGACCGCGCAGTTCGACAGTGCGGCTGGCTTGTATGTGGGAAATGTGATCGCGGTGCTCGGTATTCCGGTGGGCGAGGTGACGCGGGTGACCGGCAGGGGCGGGTATGCCGAAGTCGAGTTCACCGTGGACGCCGCAGTACCGATTCCCGCCGACGTTCAAGCCGTCACATTGTCGACGTCCATTCTCACCGACCGCCAGATCGAGTTGTCTCCGCCCTACCGTGGGGGGCCGGTGCTGCGCAACCGGGACACCATCGGGCTGCACCGCACCAAGACACCCGTCGAGTTCGACCGGGTGCTGGGCATGCTCGACAACCTGTCGACGTCGCTGCGTGGCGACGGGGCCGGCGGTGGTCCGGTGGCCGCAATCCAGAACGCGGGCGACGGTGTGGTCGCAGGTCACGGCCAACAGATCAAGACTGCGCTGGACGAGTTGTCGCGAGCTTTGCGGCTCAGCGCCGACGGCGGAGCCCACACCCGCCAACAGGTGACCTCCATCATCGGCAATCTCAGTTCGCTGCTGGACGCCGCCGCGGCCAACGATGCGACCCTGCGCCAGTTCGGATCAACGGTGCGTCAGCTGAGCGAGATCCTGGCACAGGAGGATTTCGGCTCCGGTACGACCGGCAGGCAGCTCACCGAGGTCGTCGAGCAGACCGGCGACATCCTCAAGGCCAACCGGGATGTCATCGGCCAGGGTATTGCCAACGGTAACACCAGTATTCAGTCACTGTACGACCGTCAGCGGGAGCTGGCGGAGTTCTTCGACGTCCTGCCCCTGATGGCCGACAACCTCTTCAATACGATCGACCAGCGCAACGGTGCGATCCGTGCCCACTTCCTGGCCGACCGGATGGTGTTCGACGGTCAGATGGCCAAAGAGGTCTGCAACATGATGGGGCTGCGTCAACTCGGTTGCAGCACCGGAACATTACAGGACTACGGACCTGACTTCGGGCTGACCAGCATGCTCGACGGCCTGGCCGCGATGGGGCAGAAATGAGGGCCGCCACGGGTGGCCGGCGAATCGTCGCAGCGCTGCTGGTCGCCTTGCTGGCGGGCTGCGCGACGAACGGGTTGGCGGACCTGCCGCTACCCGCCCCCGGCGTCGGAACCGGCGGATACCGGCTGAGCGCGCAGTTCGCGAACGCGCTCAATCTGCCCGAGCACGCGAAGGTCAAACTCGCGGGTGCCGACATCGGCCGCGTCGACGACATGGTGGCGCGAGACTTCCGCGCCGTGACGACGTTGCGGATCAACGATGACGTCGACCTGCTTGTGGGCAGCACCGCCGAACTGCGGTCCGCCACACCACTGGGCGACGTGTTCGTGTCGATCGTCCCGCCGCGCGCGCCACCACCCGGCGCACCGCTGCTCAAGGACGGTGACACGATCGGGCTCGACTCGACGACCGCGGCCGCGACGGTGGAATCGGTGTTGAGCTCGGCCGCGGTTCTCGTCAACGGTGGTGCGGTGCACAACCTGACCAACATCGTCAACGGGATGGGCAGGGCCGCGGGGACCGACGGGCGGGCCTTCGGCGATCTGGTCGCGAAATCGAATCAGCTGCTCGGTTCTGTCAACACGCGCTCGGCGCAACTCGATTCCGCGATGACCGAGACGGTCCGGCTGGCGGAGCTGCTGCAGACCAAGAACCAGGAGATCACCAGCCTGCTGCAGGCCGCCGACCCGGCCACCACGACGTTGGCGGACAACACGGGTGAGGTGTCCGACCTCGTCCTGATGCTCGGCGACATCTCCGCCAACCTGCGCAAGTTCCCGTCCATCGCGGGTACCGACACCAGCGGCCGCAGTGTCGTCGCCGACGCAGACACCATCGCCCGCGCATTCAACGACGTGGTCGTCGACCCGCGGACCAGCTTGGCCGCGGTCAACCGGCTGTACGCCCCGTTCATCAAAATGACTGCCGGGACCGCGATGTCGGGGTCGGCGGGCATCGACCGACTGGTCCTCGGGTCCATCCCCGATGCCGGGTTCGCCGGGGATCCCGGCTTGCACGGACCCAAACGGGCGGACTGGCACAAGTTCGTCGGGTCGATCAAGTTCGCGCTCTGGCGCCTCCAGGAACGCGTGGTCGGTCAGGGCCCGCGCCCGTGATCGCCACCCAGCGCAGCGCCTGGGCAGCGATGTCGGCGTTGGCGCTCACGCTCGTCCTGTCGATCGCATACCTGATGACCGGCGTTCTGAACGTCACGCCGCTGTCGGCGACATACCAGGTGACGGTGCGGCTTTCGGAATCGGGCGGGTTGTTGCCGAACCAGGACGTGACTCTGCGCGGGGTGCGGGTGGGCAAGGTCGAGCGCCTGGCCTTCACGCCAGGGGGCGTCGACGCCGTTCTCCGACTTTCGGAGGATGCGCACATTCCGGCGTCCAGCACGGTCCGGGTTTCGGCACTGTCGGCGGCGGGGGAGCAGTACGTCGATTTCGCCGCCGCGTCCGATGCCGGTCCCTATCTGTCCGAAGGCGCCGTGATAGCCCGGGACCGCACCGCGACTCCGGTTCCGATGGCCGAGTTGCTGGCCAATGCGGACGGTGTGCTTGCGCAGGTGGATCCGGTGAAGCTGGAGCGCATCAAGACGGAGTTGAGCCTGAGTAGCGCGGGTCCCGAGAAGCTCGCCACGATCGTGGACGGCGGCGTGTTCCTGCTGTCGACTTTGGACTCGGTGCTGCCCGAGACGGTCGGCATCATCAAGAACAGCAGGATCGTGTTGTCCTCGGCGGTCGACGTGAACGACGGAATCGCAGCCACCGCGGCCAATCTGCGCCACACACTGCGCGGTGTCGCCACTATGCAGGGCGGTTATCGCCAGCTGCTGCAGCAGGCGCCCGGCGTTCTGGGCGACATCGACAATCTGTTCGCCGACAACTCCGACACCATGGTGCAGTTGCTGGGGAATCTGGCCACCGTGGCGCGGCTGTCCTATGTCCGGGTTCCCGCACTCGACGCACTGTTCCCCGACCATCGGGGTTCGGCGCTGGAGGCGTTCACCGGCACGATGCACGAACACGGCCTGTGGGTTACCGCCGACATCTATCCGCGTTATGCCTGCGATTACGGCACCCCCCGCCGTCCGCCGTCGAACGCCGACTACCCCGAGCCGTTCCTGTACACGTACTGCCACGACGACGATCCCAGCCTGTTGGTCCGCGGGGCACGGAACGCGCCGCGTCCGGCCGGGGACGACACCGCCGGGCCGCCACCGGGTGCGGATCTGGCCACCACCGCCGATCCGACGCCGCCGGGCCACCACACGATCCCGACGCCTTACGGCGGTCCGCCGCTGCCGATCGAACCGCCGGGACGCCGTTGAGTTCGCCTGCGCCAGGGTCGGTTCGGAGGCGAGACGCGGGTTGGAGCGGGCAACCGCTCGGCGCACACGACGATCACCCGGAGGAATCGCGTGAACCACAGCATCGCGGTGACCTGCAATCTGGTCCGTAAGCGTGAAACCCAGCCCATATGATAATGGTAATCATTATCAAACAAACGGCGAGAGCTCGACCCCTTCGGCCAGCAGGCGATCCCGCACGCTCGCCGCGATCCGCACCGCGCCAGGCGAATCGCCGTGCACACAAACCGATTCCACGGTCACCGGGATGTCCGTCCCGTCAACGGCCGACACTCGGCCGGCGGTGACCATGGTGACCGCCCGTTCGGCGATCTCCTCGGTGTCGTGCAGCACGGCGCCGGGTTCACGGCGTGACACCAGCGTGCCGTCGGGGCGGTAGGCGCGGTCGGCGAACGCCTCGGCGACGGTACGCAGGCCGACTGAACGGGCTTCGGCGAAGAAAGCCGATCCCGCGAGCCCCAACACCGGCAGGCCGGGATCGACGGCGTGCACCGCGGCGGCGACGGCAGCCGCCTGTTCGGTGTGGCTGACGATGGCGTTGTACAGCGCGCCATGCGGTTTCACGTAGTCGACGGTGGTTCCGGCGGCGTGCGCGATGGCCTGCAGCGCGCCGATCTGGTAGATGACGTCGGCGGTCAGGTCCTCCGGCGTCACATCGATGAAGCGGCGGCCGAACCCGGCCAGATCGCGGTAGCTGACTTGGGCACCGATCACGACGCCGCGCTGCGCGGCGGTCCGGCAGGTGCGCAGCAGCAGGGCGGGATCCCCCGCATGGAAGCCGCACGCCACGTTGGCGCTCGTGACCACACCGAGCATCGCCTCGTCGTCACCGAGTTGCCACGCACCGAAACCTTCGCCCAGGTCGGCGTTGAGGTCAACGGTCGCGCTGGAAGTGTGTCGGGGCACGGGGTGAGCCTATTGCCGCGGGGTTTTCCGCGGGCCCGGCAAGGTTCAGGTGATGGTCGAATCGCGTGGGTGCGTCGGGGTCGTGCGTGGCGGCGATGACGGTCGTGCCTGCCGTGGCCAGCCGATCGACCTGCCGGTAGACGGTGTCGGCACTGGCGGCATCGAGACCTGCGGTGGGTTCGTCGAGCAGCAGTATCGGGGCCTGCTGCGCGAACGCCTGGGCGAGCAGGGTCCGTTGACGTTGCCCGCCGGACAGATCGCCCAGGCGGCGGTGTCGCAGCCCGTCGAGCCCGAGCTCGGTGATCCAGTAGTCGACGATGTCGCGATCGCTGCGATTCGTGCGCCGTAGCAGGCCCAGCCGCCGCCAGCGGCCCATCGCCACGGCTTCGCCGACCGTGATGGGAAATGTCTGGGCGACCCGGTCCCGCTGCACGGCCATGGCGATATCGTCTGCGCCGGCGAGGTCGACGGTGCCGCGATGGGGGCGCAGCAGCCCCGCGACGAGACCGAGCAGCGTCGACTTGCCGGATCCGTTGTGCCCCGTGACGGCCGTGCTCGACCCGGCGGCGAACTCGACCGTCAGATCGGTGAACACCTCATTTCGGTTGTAGCCGAAGCTGATTCGGTCTAGCCGGACCGGATGCACGCAAACTCCTTGTTGATAATGATTATCGTTAATGATAAGAGTCTAGCTGTGAATTGGCTGGGGGCTCCGTTCGGCTCGGAGGTCGTCGTGCGCGGTGCGGTCGCGGGATCGGTGGTGGCGTTGATGTGCGCGATCGTGGGCACCTGGGTCGTGTTGCGCGGCTCGGTGTTTCTGGGCGACGCGATGTCGCACGGCATGCTGCCCGGGGTGGCCGCGGCGTCGGCGCTCGGCGGCAACCTGCTGGTCGGCGCCTTGATCGCCGCGCTCGCGATGGCCTACGGCGTCGCCGCCCTGAGTCGTTCGGCGCGGTTCTCGTCCGACACCAGCATCGGCCTTCTCCTGGTCGGCATGCTCGCGGTGGGCGTCATCGTGGTGTCCCATGCCGACAGCTACGCCGTCGATCTGACCGCGTTCCTGTTCGGCGACGTGTTGGGCGTACGGACGCAGGACATCGCGGTGCTCTCGGCCGCCCTTGCGCTCATCGCCATCGTCGCGTTCGCGGGCCGGCGGGCGTTCGTCGCCGCCACCTTCGACACCCGCAAGGCGGCCACCTTGCGGCTCAACCCACGGTTGGCCGCGGTCGCGCTGACCGTCCTGATCGCCATCGCCATCGTCGCGTCGTTCCATGTGGTCGGCACCCTGCTGGTGCTGGGACTGCTGGTGGCACCGCCGGCCGCCGCGGCACTCTGGGCGCATTCGATCGGCCGCATCGTGGCGCTCGCCGCGACCATCGGCGTGGTGTCGGTGTGGGTCGGCCTGCTGGTGTCCTGGCATGCCGGTACCGCGGGCGGCGCGAGTATCGCCGCCGTGGCAGTCGGGCTGTTCTTCTGCTCGGCGGCCGCCGCTGGCGCGTTCGGGCGGACCGCAGCATGAGGGCGATCCTGGCACTGCTCGCCGCCCTCGCTCTGCTGGCCGGTTGCTCGACCGACGAAAAGCGCAGTGCCCCGACCACTTCAGCGGCTCCTGAAGCCGGTCACGACGACACCGGCATCGACGCGAACGAAAGCGCGGAACCGGTCACCCGCCTCGTGCTGGTCGACCCGGGGTCGGGTGCCGGCGTGGTCTTCGACGCCAGTGCGGAATCCGAGACACCGCTGGGTGAGTTCGGCCCGACCTCCGGCCTGAGCGGTGACGGGCGGTTCGCCTATCTGCGCGGCGATTCGGGCGTGACCGTTCTCGACGCCGGATCCTGGACCTTCGACCACGGCGACCACTCGCACTACTACGTCGAGCCGCCTGCCGTCGCGGGCCGCGTCGACGGCCCGTTCATCGATGCGCACGGCCACCGCGCGCTCACCACGGTGCAGCGCGGGGACGGCACGGTACAGATCCTGGACCGTGACGCCCTCGGCGAGCGCCGGATCGCCCCGGCGAACGGATTCGGCGAGCTACGCGATATCGCGGCAGCCGCACCCCTCGGCGACAGTGTGGTAGCCGTCGCGCGCGACGGTGCCGTCACCGAAATCGGCGACGAGACACCGGACCTGGGCCGCTGCCCGGGCGTGACGGGTATCACCACGATGGGCCGCGAGGTCGTGGTCGGCTGCGCCGATGGTGCGGTACGCATCGTGAAACGGGCGGGCCGGCTCACCGCTGAGCCGATCCCGCTGGCAGCTGGTGCGCAACCCCCTGGGCCACTCGTACACCGGTACGGCAGTTCGACTTTGACCGGTTTCAACGACCAAGCGGTATGGGTTCTCGACGCCCGGCGGGGCACCTGGAAGACAGTCGACGTCCCCGGTGCGGTCGCGGCCAACACCGCATCGGGCGCCTCGGTGCTGGTGCTCACCGCGGACGGTCAGCTGCGGGCGTTCGACACCGACAACGGCACCCAGACCGCCGCGGTGCAACTTTTCGGCGGCCCCGTGCCCGCCGGCGGGCCCGCACCGGTGATCGAGGTCGACGCCGACCGTGCCTACATCAACGACGCCGCAGGCCGCGCCGTCTACGAGATCGACTACCGGGACGGCCTGCGGCTGGCGCGGACCTTCAAGACCTCGGTGGCGCCGGGATTCATGGTGGAGGCGGGGCGGTGACCCGCAGGTGGTTGTCCGGTCTCTGGCTGGCTCTGGTGCTGCTCGCCGGGTGCAGCGCACCGGACGGGGGCGGCGACCGGCGGCACATCGCCGTCACCACGACAATTCTCGGCGATGTCGTCTCTGAGATCGTCGGCGACACGGCCGATGTCCAGGTGCTGATGAAGCCCAACGCCGATCCACATTCCGCCGCGCTTTCGGCCCAGGACGCCGCCCAGATGACGGAGTCCGACCTCGTGGTCTACAACGGGTTGGGTCTGGAAGAGGGGATGCAACGCCACGTCGATGCCGCGGCCGAAAACGGCGTTGCCACTTTGCCGGTCGGCGACCATGTCGACCCGCTGCAATTCTCCGCGGATGACCATGGCGGGCCCGATCCGCATTTCTGGACCGATCCGCGACGCATGGTGTTGGCCGTCGACGCGATCGCCGGCCGCGTGGCCGAGCTTCCCGGCATCGACAGCGATGCGGTCTCGGCCAACGCTGCGCGGTACCGCGATGAGCTGAACACCCTCTCGGAGAGCATGGGCGACCGGTTCGCGACCATTCCCGCGCAGCGGCGAAAGCTGGTCACCAACCATCACGTACTCGGCTACCTGGCGGACCGATTCGGGTTCAGCGTGGTCGGCGCGGTGATCCCGAGCGGCACCACGCTGGCTTCGCCCAGCGCGTCGGATCTGGAGTCGCTGGCAGGTGCCATTCGCCAAGCCGGAGTACCCGCGATCTTCGCCGATTCGTCGCAGCCGGACCGGTTGGCCCGGGTGCTTGCCGAGCAGGCCGGCGTGCAGGTCGAGGTCGTCCCGCTCTACAGCGAATCACTCAGCGAACCGGGAACCGAAGCCGACAGTTACCTCGGAATGATGCGCGCAAATACCGAATCCATTGTGAATAACCTTATTTGAGGAGACAAGATGGCAAAGCACGTTGCACTGACCGCGGCCGTGGGCGCGCTGACCCTGGCCGCAGCTCTGGCGGGTTGCGGCGGTGAACCTCAGCAGGAGGCTGAGCAGCCCGCGGAGAACATCGCCGAACCACTGGTGGCCACCTACGACGGCGGTCTGTATGTGCTCGACGGCACGACCCTGGAGGTGAAATCCGACATCCCGTTGGAAGGATTCCTTCGGGTCAACCCGGCCGGTGACGATTCGCACGTATTGGTCAGCACCAACGAGGGGTTTCGTCTCCTCGATGCATCGAGCGCGGAGCTGACCGACACCACGTTCAGCGCGTCCGAGCCCGGCCACGTGGTGCCCCACGGGGAAACCACAGCGCTGTTCGCCGACGGTTCGGGAGAGATCACCGTATTCAACCCGCACGATCTGAGCGGCGGAATTCCCGAGACGAAGAAGATGTCGTCACCCAAGCCGCACCACGGGGTGGCCGTGGTGCTGTCCGACGGCAGTTGGGTGCGCAGCGAGGGTGATCCCGACGAGCGTTCCGGGGCGGTGGCTTTCGATTCCGGGCAGCGTGAAATCGCCCGTAACGCCGAATGCCCGGGAATCCACGGGGAATCGGTGACCGAGGGCGAGACCGTGGTGTTCGGTTGCGAGGACGGGGTTTTGACCTACTCGGACCGCGTCTTCACCAAGATCGCGGCGCCGGGCGAGTACGGCCGGGTTGGCAACATCAAGGGTCATGAGGATTCGCCGGTGGCGTTGGGGGATTTCAAGGTCGATCCCGACGCCGAGCTGGAGCGGCCGAATCAGTTCGCGCTGATCGACACCGCGACCAATCGGCTGCGCCTGGTGACCTTGCCCCCGTCGGTCAGCTACTCGTTCCGGTCGTTGGCGCGTGGGCCGCACGCCGAGGCGTTGGTCCTCGGCACCGACGGCAAGCTCTACGTGATCGACCCGGCTACCGGTGACACCACGAAGACCATTGCCGTGACCGAGCCGTGGACCGAGCCCGACGAGTGGCAGCAGCCCCGGCCCACGGTGTTCACCCGCGGGCACGATGTGTACGTCGCCGATTCGGGTACCAAGCAGTTGCACATCGTCGACGTCGAATCCGGGAACGTGGCCAAGTCGGTGACGCTCGACCACGCTCCGAATGAGCTCAGCGGCGCCGTGGGACACCGGCACTAGTTCTGCCGGTCGAGCGGCCAGTTGTGACACGAAATCCTCGAGATCGCGTGTCACAACTGGCCGCTGGGCACCGTTGCCCGGATAGGCGGGCTACATCCGCTGAAAGGCTCAGCGGTATTTTTTTTGGTGGTCAACTTCGGTGTCGTCGATGATCATCAGGAACCGTGGCCGGCAGTGATGACACCTGGGTGAGCGCGTTCCTGAATTTCGCCGACAGCGACTACGACGCGGGTGTGGCGTTGTGGCGTGAGCTGACCGGATATCCGTTGTCGCCGGACGGCGGCTTCCTGAGCGCGCGACGACTTCCCTCTGGACCAAGCGGAGTGCAACTGGACGTACACGTCCCAGATGTCTCCGCCGCCACCGAGCAGGTCCGAGGGTTGGGCGCCACCGTCGACGACGGCCGTGACCTGGTTGCGGGCCGCTCCCCGGGCGGATTGGCGTTTGGGCTGCTCGGCGATTCCGCCCTGAACACGTCCCCGCCGAGTCAATGGCCCGGCGGCCACACCAGCCTGGTCGACCAGATTTCGATCGACATCCCGCAGGAGCATTGGGAGACCGAGTCGGCGTTCTGGGCCGGCCTGACCGGGTGGGAATCGCAGACAATTCCGGGGTTGTCCGAGTACGCCTTTCTCATCCGTCCGCCCGATGCCCCACTACGGATCATCCTGCAGCAGCTCGGCGAACCCGCTGGCGCAGTGCGCGCCCACATCGACTGGGCCGTATCGGATCGGCCCGCGGAGACCGAGCGACACGTCGCCGCCGGCGCGCGGGTGCTTGAGGTGAACCCGATCTGGACCGTACTGGATGGTGTCGTCACGTACTGCGTCACGGATCGCGATCCGGCAACGGGGCTGCACTACGAGAAGTGAGCTCGCGTGCCCCAGGCTCTCCCCGCGGGGCAGGCCGACCAAGCTAGCCTTCCAGTAGTAGGCGCGGCCGGGAGCTGACCTGTCGATCGTCCTCGCGACGTCGCAGCGACTACCCGCACTTTGGTCCGAGCAACTGGAGGGAAGACAGCGCATGACGACACCGGCCCAGCCACTGACGAGCGCCCCCGCTGAGTCCGTCATCCGCGATCTCCAGGCCGAGCTGCCCGCGGGACGGGTGATCGTCGACCCCGACGTGGCACGTAGCCTCAGCCGGGATCAGGCGGCTGGTGCGCCGGCGGGGGAGCCGGCGGCCGTGGTGCGTGCCCGCAGCACCGACGAGGTCCGTCGGGTGGTCGAGATTTGTCTGCGCCACCGCATCCCGGTCGTGCCGCGTGGAGCGGGCACCGGGCTGTCGGGCGGCGCGAACGCCATCGACGGCTGCGTGGTGCTTTCTGTGGAGGCGATGTCGGAGATCCTTGCGATCAACCCGCTGGAACGCCTCGCCGTGGTCCAGCCGGGCGTGGTGAACGATGACCTCCGAGCGGCGGTCGCCGAACACGGACTGTGGTACCCACCTGATCCCGCGAGCTCGCCCTGGTCCACACTCGGCGGCAATGTGGCCACCAATGCCGGCGGGGTGTGTTGCGTCAAGTACGGCGTCACCCGCGAATACGTGCTCGAACTCGAGGTGGTCACCGGTTCGGCGGAAGTGGTGCGCATCGGGCACCGGACCGCAAAAGGCGTCGCCGGCTACGACCTCGTCAGCCTGCTCGTCGGATCCGAAGGCACGCTGGGCATAGTCACCGAGATCACGGTACGGCTGCGCAGCTTGCCCAGCGCGCCCATCACGGTGGCGGGTTTCTTCCCATCGCTGGTAACTGCCGGTACCGCGGTGCGCGCGGTCGGTGCGGCGGGCATCACGCCGTCGGCATTGGAACTCATGGACCGGTTCTGCCTGCGCGCCGTCGACGAGTGGAAGCACATGGGGCTGACGGCCGCCGGAGACGTCCTGCTCCTCGCGCGGGTCGATGACCCCGAGCCCACCGGCACCGCACTCGCCGAGGCCGTCGTCGAGCAGTTCAGGGCGAGCGGCGCGTCCTGGGCCGAACGGTCGACTGACCCCGACGAAGCCGACGCCCTGTTCGCGGCCCGTCGTCTGGCTTACCCGGCACTCGAGCGGCTGGGGCCGGTGATCACCGAAGACGTCTGCGTGCCAAAGGAACACGTCCCGGAGATGCTGGCCCGCATCGAGGCGCTGGCGGAGCAACATGGTGTGCACATCGCGAACATCGCGCACGCCGGTGACGGCAACCTGCACCCCTTGATCATCGGCTCGCCGGACGACGACGCCGAGTCGTGGCGGCGGATCCACGGCGCATTCGACGGCATTCTCGATGCCGCGCTGTCCCTCGGCGGCACCGTCACCGGCGAGCACGGAGTCGGCCTCCTCAAGCGCGGTGGTCTCGTGCACGAGTTGTCGCCGACGGTATTGGGACTTCACCGGGCGATCAAGGCTGCACTCGACCCCGCGGGAATTCTCAACCCCGGCAAGGTCTTCGAGTAGGGTTGGCTCGTCAAGCGATGACGCTGAAGCATCCCTTAATGACAATGATTTTCAATAAGTCATGATCCGGATGTGCGACAACTAATGCAAACGGTTATCGTTATCGCCGTGATCTCGCCCCTGAAAGTCCTCACCGCGGCTGCGGTGCTTGCCGTCCCCTTCGCCCTCGCCGCCTGCGGTTCCGAGCAACCCCCGAGTGCCGAGTCCGCGGGGGACTGCCCGACCACCCCCGTCAATGTCGTGGTCAGCGTCGACCAGTGGGGCGATATCGTCTCCGACCTGGCCGGGGCCTGTGCCAAGGTGACGACGGTGCTGGCCGGGTCCTCGGTCGACCCGCACGACTTCGAGCCGGCACCGTCGGATGCGGCGAAGTTCGAGGGCGCGCAGTTGGTGGTGATCAACGGGGGCCATTACGACGAGTGGGCGGCCAAGCTCGCCGCGAGCTCGGCTCCGGACGCCCCCGTGGTCGCCGCGCTGCACGACGGCGACCACGATCATGGGGCCGAGGGTCAGGACCACGAAGGCCAGGAGCATGCGCACGAGGGACACGATCACGGCGAAGGAGCCAACCCGCACGCCTGGTACAGCCCGGCCGCGGTGACCGAGGTCGCCGACGCGGTGACCGCGGAACTGGGTGAGCTGGCACCCGACGCCAAAGACTACTTCGCGCAGCGGCGCACCGCGTTCACCGATTCGATGAAGCCCTACCAGCAGCTGATCGACGACATCAAGGCCAAGGCGGCCGGTAAGAGCTACGCCGCCACCGAGGCGGTCTTCGACGATATGGCCGCGGCCGTCGGCCTGGCCAACCGCACCCCTCCGGGCTATCAGGCGGCCTCGTCCAACGAGGCCGACCCCTCGCCTGCCGATCTCGACGCCTTCCTGCGCCTGCTCGGCGACAAGGGGGTCGACGTGCTGATCTACAACACCCAGACCGAGGGATCGGTGCCCGAGCAGATCCGGGCGGCGGCCGAGAGTGGCGGAGTTCCGGTGGTCGAAGTCACCGAAACGGTGGCGCCGGGAGCGGATTCGTTCCAGGCTTGGCAGGTGGACCAACTCACCGCATTGGCCAAGGCCTTGGGAATCCAGACGTAGTGTCGAGTCGTAGCGACCAACCCGCGCTCGCCTTCGACGATGTCAGCGTCGTTCGCGGTGGTCGGCTGATCTGGTCGGAGGGCACCTTCGAGATCCCGGCCGGCGGCATCGTCGCGCTGATCGGATCCA
The DNA here is from genome assembly GCF_053588415.1 of Mycobacterium sp. NPDC003449. NCBI lineage: Bacteria > Bacillati > Actinomycetota > Actinomycetes > Mycobacteriales > Mycobacteriaceae > Mycobacterium > Mycobacterium sp. NPDC003449. The sequence goes on along the minus strand of NZ_JBSFPX010000017.1, from coordinate 27,178 downwards.
ATGGCTCCGGCAAGTCGACCATGCTGCAGGTCGTGTTGGGGCTGCTGCCGGTGGCCTCGGGCTCCGTTCGGGTGATGGGCGCCCGGCCCGGTGAGCGCAACGACGTGATCGGCTACGTGCCGCAGGATTACGTCGCCGGCGCCGGGGAGGCGATCCGGGCCCGCGACGCGGTCACCCTCGGACTCACCGGCAGGCGCTGGGGGCTGCGCCGCACCACCGGAGCCGATCGGGCCAGGGTGGACGAGGCGCTGGAATGGGTCGAGGCGACCGAGTTCGCCGGCAGGCGGGTGTCGGAGCTCTCCGGCGGACAGCGTCAGCGGATCGCACTCGCCAATGCCCTTGTGGGGCACCCGAAGATGCTGATCCTCGATGAGCCGCTGGCCGCCCTTGACCTACGCAACCAGCATGAGATCGTGCAGCTGCTGGCCCGGCTCAACCATGAGCTCGGTATCACCATTCTCGTTGTCGCGCACGATCTCAACCCCCTGCTGAGCGTGCTCAGCAGCGCGATCTACCTGCTCGACGGCCACGCCCACCACGCCGCGATCGACGAGGTGGTGGACGCCGATCTGCTGACCCACCTGTACGGGACCAGGGTCGCGGTGGCCAACACCCTGCAGGGGCAGATGTACATGAGGAGCGTGTGATGCCGGCGGGCGTGCTGGCGCAGGGCAGCCTGGCGCTGGGCTATCAGCACAACTGGTGGCAGATCCTGACGTCGGGGTTCATGCGCAACGCGCTCATCGGCGGCACCCTGGTCGCGCTGGCCGCCGGGCTCATCGGATATTTCATCATCGTGCGCAACACCGCGTTCGCCGCGCACGCGCTGGCCCACATCGGGCTGCCCGGGGCCACCGGCGCCGCGCTGTTGGGCCTACCGGTGGTGCTCGGTCTCGGCGTGTTCAGCATCGGCGGGGCACTGGTGATCGGGGCACTCGGTAAGCGGGCCGGCGACCGTGAGGTCGCCACCGGCACCGTGCTGGCCCTGGCCACCGGGTTCGGCTTGTTCTTCAACTCGCTGGCCACCAAGAACTCGTCGACGTTGACCAACGTGCTGTTCGGCAACCTGCTGGCCATCACCCATCAGCAGCTGCTGACGTTCACCGCCCTGTTGGTCGTGCTGGCCGCCACGGTGCTGTGCGTGTACCGGCCGCTGCTGTTCGCCTCGGTCAACGCCCAGGTGGCCGAGGCCAAGGGGGTCCCGGTGCGGGCCCTTTCGGTGCTGTTCATGGCGCTGCTCGGGGTCGCGGTCACCATGGCGGTGCAGGCGGTCGGCACCCTGTTGCTCTTCGCGCTCGTGGTCACCCCGGCGGCGACGGCGATCATCCTGACCGCTCAACCGCTGGCCGCGATGGCGATCTCCACCGCCATCAGCCTGGTGTCGGTGTGGGCGGGGTTGGCGATCTCCGCAATTTTCAATATGCCGCCCAGCTTCGTCATCGTGACGATCGCGTGTGTGATCTGGCTGGTGGTGTGGGTGGTTGCGCGCGCCACGCATTCGGCGGTGCGGGTGATCGGCTAGCCTCGGGATGCATGTCCAGGAGTCCCCACCCGCCGCGGCGGGCCACCCTGGCCTCTCTGGCGGCCGAACTCAAGGTGTCGCGCACCACCATCTCCAACGCCTACAACCGCCCGGATCAACTCTCGACCGATCTGCGCGAGCGCATCCTGGATGCGGCCAAGCGGCTCGGCTACCCGGGTCCCGACCCGGTGGCCCGGTCGCTGCGGACCCGAAGGGCGGGTGCAGTGGGCCTGATGATCACCGAACCGCTCAACTACTCGTTCAGCGATCCGGCGGCGCTGGATTTCGTTGCCGGGCTTGCCGAATCGTGTGAGGCCGCCGGGCAGGGCCTGTTGCTCGTCGCGATCGGGCCCAACCGCAGCCTGGAGGACGGTTCGGCGGCGGTGCTCTCGGCCGGGGTCGACGGGTTCGTGGTGTACTCGGCCTCCGACGACGACCCCTACCTGCCGATCGTGCGCCAGCGGCACCTGCCCGTCGTGGTGGTCGACCAGCCCAAGGATGTGTCCGGGGTGTCGCGGATCAGCATCGACGACCGCGGCGGCATGCGCAGGCTCGCCGAACACATCCTGGACCTGGGCCACCGCGATATCGGCCTGCTCACCATGCGGCTCGGCAGGGACTGGTCGCACGGCAGCCCGAAACCTGCGGTGGCCGATCCGGATCGGGTGCAGACCCCGCATTTTCACGTGCAGCGCGAACGTATTCACGGTGTGTACGACGCGATGAAGGCGGCCGGGTTGCCGCCGGGGTCGCTGACCGTGGTGGAGAGCTACGAGCATCTGCCGAGCTCGGGTGGTGCCGCGGCCGAGGTGGCCCTGGAAGCCAATCCCCGGATCACCGCGCTGATGTGCACCGCCGACGTGCTGGCGCTGTCGGCGATGGACTATCTGCGCTCGCGCGGCATCTACGTGCCGGGTCAGATGACGGTCACCGGTTTCGACGGGGTTCCCGAGGCGCTGCGCCGCGGCCTGACCACCGTCGTGCAGTCCAGCCTGGAGAAGGGGCGCCGGGCCGGGCGCCTGCTGCACGATCCGCCACGGTCGGGGCTGCCGGTCGTCGAGGTACTCGATGTCGAGGTGGTGCGCGGCCGGACGTCCGGGCCACCGGCCTGACGGCCCGGCGTCAGCCCGCCCGGCGCGCGTCGAGCAGGTAGTTCAACGCGGCCGCAACGTCTTCGGGGGCCCGCACCCGGTGGCCGGCCAGGGTCTCGCCGGGGCCCACCTTGACCCCGACATCGCCGTCGCGCATCCGGCGGAACGCCTTCTCGTCGGTGACGTCGTCGCCGAAGTACACCACGGCCGACGCGTCGTGCCGATCGCGCAGGATGTCGATGGCCTCGCCCTTGTCCGTGGTGATCACCGCGAACTCCAGGACTGCCTTGCCCTCGGTCAGCTGCGCGTCCCAGGCCTGCGCGGCGGTGCGCGCCCCGGCCAGTGCGGCCTCGGCGTCGGCCGGGGCCGCGTTGCGCACGTGCAGGGCGACGCTGGCCGGTTTGAGTTCGACGGTGACCCCGGGGCGTCCGGCCGCAACGGTGTGCAGCGTGCCCGCGATCGTGTCGAGCAGCGCCCCGTCGATCGGGTGGGTGAAGCCGGAGTCGAATTCGGCGCCGTGGCTTCCGACCATGTGCACGGTGCCGGGCATCCCCGTCAGCTCACGCAGTACGCCGAGCGCGCGCCCGGAGATCAGCGCGGCCGCGGTATCGGGCAGGCCGGCCAGCCCGACCAGCGCGGCCGCCGCACCGGCGAGGGGGCGGGCGTCGGCGGGGTTGTTGACGATCGGCGCCAGGGTGCCGTCGAAGTCGGAGGTGACCAGCAGCCGCGGTACCCGTGCGATCCGGGCCAGGACGTCCGTCAGATCCGCGGGAAGGTCGGTCACCCGCTAGATCTTAGGTTGGTCGTCCGTCCCGATCAGCAGGCGCACGGCCAGGTCCAGCCGCTTGGCGACGTCGGTGGCCGACGCGCGCCGGGTCAGCCAGGCCAGCAGGTTCGACAGCCACACATCCGAGATCACCCGCGCGATGTGGTACTGGTCCTCGGTCGGCTCGCCGTCGCTCATGGCGCGGGCGAACATTGAGTCCATCAGCTTGCCGACATGGTCCACCTCGCCCGCGGCCGATGCGTCGGCGAAGACGAACGCCCTGGTCATGGCCTCGGTCAGCAGCGGGTTGCGCTGCATGGCGCGGTTGAGTTTGCCGACCATGAAGTTCAGCCGCTGGTAGGGGGTGCCGCCGGCCAGCGAGGTCCGGTCGGTCTTGGCGTCGATGCGTTCGAATTCGCGGCCCAGTGCCGAGACCAGCAGGTGCACCTTGGACGGGAAATAGCGGTAGAGCGTGCCGACGGCGACATCGGCGCGTTCGGCGACGGCCCGCATCTGCACCGCCTCGTAACCGCCCTTGGAGGCGATGGCCAGGGTGGCGTCGAGGATGCGTTTGCGGCGTTCCCGCTGCGCTTCGGAACCGAGTTCGGACTCGGCGAGAACGGACACGTTCGTCACCTCACGTGGTCGCGAGTCCGACCCGGTCGACGACTCGGGCCGTGCTGGCTGTGACACGCCTGGCATGGGATTGGTGACTCCTTCTTGTTGCGTACCTGGTCGAAAACGATACGCACGCCGATCTCCTTTTGCGCACTTCCGGGTCGGTGAGACACGGACGTGTCCTGCTGCTATGTGGTTCGACTTGACTGCCGAACACTGTCACCATTAGAACACGTTCTAGTGGGAAGCGCGGACTTCTCGCACTGGGGGCTAGGAGGTCCACACATGGCCGGGGCATCAGCGACCATCACCGACGAGCGGTCGGCCGCCCGCGACCTCGTGCGCAGCTGGGCCTCGGCCTCCGAGGCGATCGCGGCCGTGCGCACCATCGAACAGGATGCCGGCGCCTGGCGCGGGCCGTATGCAGGGCTCGCCGACCTGGGGATTTTCGGTGTCGCGGTGCCCGAGGACCGGGGCGGCGCCGGCGGCTCCGTCGAGGACCTCTGTGCCATGGTCGACGAGGCGGCGGCGGGCCTGGTCGCCGGGCCGGTGGCCACGACCGCGCTGGCCACGCTGATCCTGACCGACCCGGCCGATGCCGAGGTGCTGGCGGCCCTGATGTCGGGTGAGCGCACGGCGGGTGTGACATTGCACGCCGACCTGCGGGTGAGCGGCGCCACCGGGTCCGGCACCGCCGAGTATGTGCTTGGCGCCGACGCCGGTGGGGTGCTGCTGCTGCCCGCCGGCGAGCAGGTGCTGCTGGTCGATGCGGCCGCCGAAGGCGTGACCGTTGAGTTGGCGGCCGGCACCGACTTCTCGGTGCCACTGGCCCGGGTCTCGCTGGACTCCGCCCCGGTCAGGGTGCTTGATGTATCGCGGCGGCGGTTCGAGGACCTGGCCGTGGCGGTCCTCGCCGCCGAAACCGCGGGCCTGGCCCGGTGGGCGCTGCGGACCGCGACCGAGTACGCCAAGGTGCGTGAACAGTTCGGTAAGCCGATCGGCAGCTTCCAGGCGGTCAAGCACATGTGTGCCGAGATGCTGCTGCGCTCCGAGCAGATCTCGGTCGCGGCGGCCGATGTCGCCGGGGCGGCGGCGGAATCCGACGATGTGCAGCTTTCGGTGGCCGCCGCGGTCGCCGCGGCCACCGGCATCGACGCGGCCAAAGCCAATGCCAAGGACTGCATCCAGGTCCTCGGCGGGATCGGCATCACCTGGGAACACGATGCGCACCTGTACCTTCGCCGGGCCTACGGCATCGCGCACTTTCTCGGTGGGCAGCGGCCTTGGCTGCGCCGCATCGCGACGCTGACACAGCAGGGGGTTCGCCGCAAGCTGAGCATCGACCTTGAGTCGGTTGCCGGGCTGCGCCCGGAGATCAGCGCCGCGGTCGCCGAGGTGGCCGCCACACCGGCCGGGCAACAGCAGGTCGCGTTGGCCGAGTCCGGACTGTTGGCCCCGCACTGGCCGAAGCCGTTCGGCCGCAACGCATCCCCGGCCGAACAGCTGCTGATCGACCAGGAGCTGGCCGCGGCCGGGGTGACGCGTCCCGACCTGGTGATCGGGTGGTGGGCGGTGCCCACGATTCTCGAACACGGCAGCCCAGGGCAGATCGACCGGTTCGTGGCACCGACGCTGCGCGGCGAGGTGGTCTGGTGCCAGCTCTTCTCCGAGCCCGGTGCGGGTTCGGACCTGGCCGCGTTGCGGACGAAAGCCGTTCGCGCGCAAGGCCCGAACGGGGAACCGGGATTCAAGCTCACCGGCCAGAAGGTGTGGACCTCGGCGGCGCAGAAGGCGCACTGGGGGGTGTGTCTGGCCCGCACCGATGCCGACGCGCCCAAACACAAGGGCATCACCTACTTCCTGATCGACATGCGCTCGCCGGGCATCGTGATCCGGCCGCTGCGCGAGATCACCGGCGACGAGTTGTTCAACGAGGTGTTCTTCGACGAGGTGTTCGTGCCCGACGACATGGTGGTCGGCACGGTCAATGACGGCTGGCGGCTGGCCCGCACCACGCTGGCCAATGAGCGGGTGGCCATGGCGGCCGGGACCGCGCTGGGCAATCCGATGGAGGAGCTGCTGGAAAAGGTCGGCCGCGACGGCGTGTCCGAGAGGGTCGACCCGGCCGATCAGGACCGGCTCGGGGCCCTGATCCTGACCGCGCAGGTCGGCTCGTTGCTGGATCAGCGCATCGCCCAGCTGGCGGTCGGCGGCCAGGACCCGGGCGCGCAGGCCAGTGCCCGCAAGCTGATCGGGGTGCGCTACCGGCAGGCCCTGTCCGAGTTCCGGCTGGAGCTCTCGCAGGGTGGCGGCGTGGTGCAGAACCGCGAGGTGCACGATTTCCTCAACACCCGCTGCCTGACCATCGCGGGTGGCACCGAACAGATCCTGCTGACCCTGGCCGGGGAACGGCTGCTGGGCCTGCCCCGGTAGCCGCACTTCCCCGGCGAGCAGACGCGGCGGTACCCCGGAAAGCGCTTTCACGGGTACCGGAGTGTCTGCTCGCGAGGGTTAGTGGCCTACCGGCACACCATCGAGGTCGTCGACGTCGACCCGGCGATCCGCACGATCCGCACCCGCGAACACGGCGGGGTGCTGCGCCGCTGGGATCACACGCTGCACGTCGAACCGGTCGCCGACGGCACCTGCCGGTACAGCGACATCGTCGACATCGATGCCGGTCCGCTGACCGGGATGGTCGTCGTGCTGGCCCGCGGCATCTACGCCTACCGGCACCGGCGCTGGCGCAAACTGGTGCGCAAGCACCTCTCAGAACCGGGTCTGGGCGCAGGCGGTCGGGGTGGTGAGGTTCGCACCGCCGGAGACCACCTGAATCACTGAGCAGGCGATGAAGTCGGAGTCGGTGTTGGGCCTGCCGGTGGCCCAGTCGGTCGGCACCGATTCCCCGTCGACCCTGAACCGTTCCAGCGGCCCGCCACCGAAATAGGTCACCGAGATCTCGGGGCTGTTGGTGGACCTGAGCAGCCGGGACAGCACATTGTCGTGGTTGGACCCCTTGATCTCACGGGGCATACCGGACGGTGCGCTGTAGGAGACCTCCTGCCACACGTCGCGGTTCATGCTGCGCAGGGTGATGGTCTGGCGGGCCCAGGTGTCGCCGGGGAAGCCGACCGGCCCGTCGGGGGTCAGCAGATTCGCCGAAGTGTTGAAGGCGCACCTGCCGCCCGAACAGTCGGCGGTGATGTGCATTTCCAGGGTGCCGTTGGGGGTGGGTATCGACGTCGTCGCGCTGTTGACCGCCGCGGTGGCTACCGCTGGGGCCGCCAGCGCGGCGATCGAGGCGGCGATCACCGGCATCGCGAAAACCCCAAGAATCCTCTGCACGGTGCTCCCTCCGGTCCGGCGAATGTTAGCCCGCAGGCTATTCGTCGTAGGTGACTTCCACCGAATCCGACACCGGCGTCGCCTGGCACCCCAGGATCAGCCCCTCCTCGAGGTCGGACGGTTCGAGCACATCGTTGATCTCCATCTCGACCTCACCGGAGCGCTTGAGCACCGCGCACGCTCCGCAGTGCCCCTCGCGGCAGGAGAACGGCGCGTCCAGCCCCTTGTCGAGCAGCACGTCGAGCAGTTTCGCCGAACGCGGCCAACGGATCTCGTGGGTGGTTCCGTCGAGTGTGACGACCGCGGTGGCGGGCCCCCGGTCGTCGTCCTCGTCGTCGGCGATGACCACCGCGGCGAACGGATCGGACTCCAGCGATTTGAACACCTCGATGTGGATGCGGTCGTCGGGGGTGCCCGCCGCACGCAGCGCCTCCTCGGCGGCGGCCATGAACGGTCCCGGCCCGCAGATGAACGCCTCGTGCCCGGAGAACGGCGCGGTCAGGCCGGCCAGCGCGGCCGGGCTCGGCAGGCCCTGCACGGTTTCCAGCCAGTGCACCACGGTCAGCCGGTCGGGGTATTTGGCGGCGAGTTCGCGCAGTGCGGCCGCGAAGATCACCGAGTTCTCGTCCCGGTTGGCATAGATCAGCCTGACGTTGCCGCTGCCCTCGGCCAGCGCCGACTTGCAGATCGCCATCATCGGGGTGATGCCGCTGCCCGCCGCCAGCAGCAGGAAGTCGCGGTCGAGGTCGCGGGGTACGAAGGTGCCCGACGGCGCCAGGACGTGGATACGCATCCCGGCGTGCGCGTTGTCGCACAGCCAGTTCGACGCGTACCCGTCGACGGTGCGCTTGACCGTGACGGTCAACTGGCCGTCGGTGACCGGTGAGCTCGACAGCGAATAGCAGCGGGCCACCGAACCGGTGCGGTCGCTGGGGACCCGCAGGGTCAGGAACTGCCCCGGCGCGTACTGCAGCCGGTCCTCGGGGATGTCCGCCCCGTCCGGCACGCAGAACACCAGAGAGCGGGCGTCGGCGGTCTCCTCGACCACCTCGGCCACCTGCAGTTCGAGCACGTGGCTGCCCAGTGGCTCATCAGTCACGGGATGTAGCCCTCTCTGTCGACAAACCGGTCATAACTAGAACATGTTACAAAAACCTAGTTGCGCTGGTCCAGCCGCTGTAGGAACACGCTGCTCGACACAAATCGTAACGTGTTCTAATCTCTCCTTAGATCCGATTCTGGGAGGCGAATCAGTGACGTCCATTGAACAGCGCGACGTGCAGGCGGTCTTGGCCGGCATCGACGAATTGTTGCCGCAACTGCGTGAACGCGCCCAGGCCACCGAGGACCTGCGCAAGATCCCGGAGGAGTCCATCAAGGCGCTCGACCAGGTCGGCTTCTTCAAGCTGCTGCAGCCCGAGCAGTGGGGCGGCCTGCAGGCCGATCCCACGCTGTTCTACGAGGCGGTCCGTCGCATCGCCAGCGCCTGCGGGTCGACCGGCTGGGTCGGTTCGATCATCGGTGTGCACAACTGGCACCTGGCGCTCTTCGATCAGCAGGCCCAGGAAGAGGTGTGGGGCGAGGACCCGACGGTCCGGGTGTCCTCCTCGTATGCGCCGATGGGCGCCGGTGTGGTGACCGAGGCCGGTGACGGCTACCTAGTCAACGGGTCGTGGAACTGGTCGTCGGGCTGCGACCACGCCACCTGGGCGTTCCTGGGTGGCCCGGTGATCAAGGACGGCCGCCCGGTCGATTTCGGCAGCTTCCTGATCCCGCGCAGCGAGTACACCATCGACGACGTCTGGCACGTGGTCGGCCTGCGCGGCACCGGCAGCAACACCGTCGTGGTCAAGGACGTGTTCGTGCCGCGGCACCGGTTCCTGTCCTACAAGGCGATGAACGACGGCACCGCGGGCGGGTATGCGACCAACACCGCGCCGGTCTACAAGATGCCTTGGGGTACCGTGCATCCCACCACCATCTCGGCGCCGATCGTCGGCATGGCCTACGGCGCCTACGACGCGCACGTCGAGCACCAGGGCAAGCGGGTGCGCGCGGCGTTCGCCGGTGAGAAGGGCAAGGACGATCCGTTCGCCAAGGTGCGCATCGCCGAGGCGGCCAGCGATATCGACGCCGCATGGCGTCAGCTGATCGGCAACGTCGGTGACGAGTACGCACTGCTCAGGGATGGCAAGGAGATTCCGTTCGAGCTGCGCACCAGGGCCCGGCGTGACCAGGTGCGGGCCACCGGGCGCGCCATCGCCTCCATCGACCGGCTCTTCGAGTCGGCCGGTGCCACCGCGTTGGCCAACAGTGCACCGCTGCAACGGTTCTGGCGCGACGCTCACGCGGGGCGGGTGCACGCCGCCAACGATCCCGAGCGGGCCTACATGATCTTCGGCAACAACGAGTTCGGTCTGCCGCCCGCGGACACGATGGTCTGATATGACTGCGACGCAAGAGATCACCTTCGAATCCACCTCGCGCTACGCGCAGGTGCGGGATGATATGCGGCTGCACTTCCACGAGGCGGGTGACCCCGGCACCCAGACCATCGTGCTGCTGCACGGTGGTGGGCCCGGTGCGTCGAGCTGGTCGAACTTCGGCCGCAATATCGCGGTGCTGGCCGAGCGCTTCCACGTGATCGCGGTCGATCAGCCCGGCTACGGCCACTCCGACAAGCACACCGAGCACGAGCAGTACAACCGCTACAGCGCCAAGGCGCTGCTGGGCCTGTTCGACCACCTCGGCCTGCAGGGCCGGATCCCGCTGCTGGGCAACTCGCTCGGCGGCGGCACCGCGGTGCGGTTCGCGCTGGACTACCCGGACCGCGCGGGCAAGCTGGTGCTAATGGGGCCCGGCGGGCTGAGTGTCAACCTGTTCGCTCCGGATCCCACCGAAGGCGTCAAACTGCTCGGCAGGTTCGCCGCGGATCCCACCCGCGAGAACATCGAGAAGTTCCTGCGCATCATGGTCTTCGACCAGAGCCTGATCACCCCGGAGTTGATCGACGAGCGGTTCGCGATCGCAAGCGCGCCCGAGTCGCTGGCGGCCACCCGGGCGATGGGTAAGTCCTTCGCCGGTCCGGATTTCGAGCTGGGCATGATGTGGCGCGAGGTGTACAAGCTGCGCCAGCCGGTGCTGCTGATCTGGGGCCGGGAGGACCGGGTCAACCCGCTCGACGGCGCGCTGGTCGCGGTCAAGCAGATTCCGCGGGTGCAGCTGCACGTGTTCGGTCAGTGTGGGCACTGGGCCCAGGTCGAGAAGTTCGACGAGTTCAACAAGCTGACCATCGATTTCCTTGGAGGCTAGCTGATGAGCATCAAGTCACTGGGATATCTGCGCATCGAGGCCACCGATGTGGCCGCCTGGCGCGAGTACGGCCTGAAAGTGCTCGGCATGGTGGAGGGTAAGGGCCCGACGGAGGGGGCGCTCTACCTGCGGATGGACGAGTTTCCGGCCCGGCTGGTGATCGTGCCCGGCGACCACGACCGGCTGCTGCAGTCCGGCTGGGAAACCGCGAATGCCGCCGAGTTGCAGGATATCCGCGGTCGGCTTGAGGCCGCGGGCACGCCATACAAGGAAGCCACGGCGACCGAACTTCTCGATCGCCGCGTCGACGAGATGATCACGTTCGACGATCCCTCCGGCAACACGCTCGAGGTTTTCCACGGTGTCGCGCTCGAGCACCGCCGCGTGGTCAGCCCGTACGGGCACAAGTTCGTCACCGAGGAACAGGGCCTCGGCCACGTCGTGCTCACCACCAAGGACGATGCCGAAACCCTGCACTTCTACCGCGATGTGCTGGGCTTTCATCTGCGCGATTCGATGCGGCTGCCACCGCAGCTGGTCGGGCGGCCGGCCGACGGGGCGCCGGCCTGGCTGCGCTTCCTCGGGGTCAACCCGCGCCATCACAGCCTGGCGTTCATGCCGGGCCAGACCCCCAGCGGGATCGTCCATCTCATGGTCGAGGTGGGCGAGGCCGACGACGTCGGCCTGTGCCTGGACCGCGCACTGCGCCGCAAGGTCAAGATGTCGGCCACCCTGGGCCGTCACGTCAACGACAAGATGCTGTCCTTCTACATGAAGACGCCGGGCGGGTTCGACATCGAATTCGGCTGCGAGGGGCTCGAAGTCGACGATGCGGATTGGGTTGCCAGGGAGTCCACGGCGGTCAGCCTGTGGGGCCACGACTTCACCGTCGGATTCAAGTAGGCATGTCCGGCACCACGATCGACCCGCGCACCTTCCGCAATGTGCTGGGCCAGTTCTGCACCGGCATCACGATCATCACCACGGTCCACGACGACGTTCCGATCGGGTTCGCCTGCCAGTCGTTCGCGGCGCTCTCGCTCGACCCGCCGCTGGTGTTGTTCTGCCCGACCAAGCAATCCCGGTCCTGGCAGGCCATCGAGGCCAGCGGCAGGTTCTGCGTGAACATGCTGCACGAGAAGCAGCAGCAGGTGTCCGCGCAGTTCGGCTCGAAGGCTCCGGACAAGTTCGCCGGGATCGATTGGACACCATCGGAACTCGGCTCCCCGGTGATCGACGGCAGCCTGGCTCACATCGATTGCCGGGTGCACTCCGTGCACGACGGCGGTGACCACTTCGTGGTGTCCGGTGCGGTGCAGTCGATGTCCGAACCGCCCTCCATCAAGCCGCGGCCCCTGCTCTTCTACCGCGGTGAGTACACCGGCATCGAGCCGGACAAGAACACGCCTGCGCAGTGGCGCGACGACCTGGAGGCGTTCCTCACCACCACCACCAACGACACCTGGCTCTGAACTTTTTCCGTTGACAGACTGGGCCCTCCCCTTTCCGGGGAGGGCCCAGTCGTCGGATCGGCCCGACGACGCTCCGCCTATTGACATGTGAGAGCACTGGTGTAACTGTTTGATCGATCGATCAAATTGTTGACGAGAGGGCTACGCATGCCGGGCAGGGTGGAGGGCAAGGTCGCATTCATCACGGGTGCGGCGCGCGGGCAGGGCCGAAGCCACGCGGTACGGCTGGCGCAGGAGGGTGTCGACATCATGACGGTTGACGCGGGCAGCATGCTGAAGTAGCGGAACCTAATCCGTTGTCGCGAAACGTCGCAGCAACCGGTCGACGAAGGCGCGGAACTCGGCGTGGCCCGCGGTCACGCCGACCGCCTCCTCGTTGCAGATGCTGCGCGCGGACTGGGTCAGCAGCATCGACATCACGATCGGGGGGAACTGCTCCATATCGATGCCGTGGGCACGGAGCACGCCGGCCATGGCGGCGGTCTCGATATCGCGGACCCGCTCCGAATAGGCCTTGAGCTCCGCGCCGATCACCTTGCGGTGGTTGGCCAGTGCCATGAACTCGGTGTTGAGTCCGGTCAGCCGCGAGTCGGAGTTGATCAGCCACATCGCGCGGAGCGGGTCGTCGTCGGTGATCGCGTCGCGCATCCGGGCCAGCGATGCCTCGGCACCGCTGCGGAGCACGGCGACGAACAGGTCGTCCATGGTGTCGAAGTAGTAGTAGACCAGGGCCGACCGGACGCCGGCCTGGGCCGCGATCCGGCGCGTGGTCGCCGCGGCGTAGCCCTCGTCGCGGATGACCTGGGCGGTCGCCTCGATGAGGCGGCGCCGGGTGCCGGCATCGCTGTCCTTGTTGGTGCGGACTGCCGCCATCAGCCGAAAGCTTTGCGGGGCAACCGATATGGTGCCTGCAGCAGATATCTTGACGGCTCCGGAGGGGGAGTGGTAAGCATGATGCATCGTAGCAGTTTGATCAATCGATCAAATTTGAGGGAGGCGGCTGACCGATGAGCGATCTGGCAACCGTGGACTACTTCTCCGACCCGGACATCACCCAGGATCCGTACGAGTATTTCGACTACCTGCGCAGCCAGGGGCCGGTGTTCACCGAACCGCACCACGGTGTCGTCGCCGTCACCGGGTACCCGGAGGTGGTCGCGGCGTTCAAGGACGCCGATTCGTTCTCGGCGGTCAACGCCATCGGCGGCCCGTTTCCGCCGCTGCCGTTCGCGCCGGAGGGCGACGACATCACCGCGCAGATCGAGGCGCACCGTCATGAGTTCCCGATCTTCGAGCATATGGTCGTGATGGATCCGCCCCGGCACGAGCGGGCCCGGTCCCTGCTGAGCAAGCTCCTGACGCCACGGCGGCTCAGGGAGAACGAGGATTACATCTGGCGGCTGGCAGACGAGCAGCTCGACGAGTTCGTGGCCAACGGCCGCTGCGAATTCCTCGGCGAGTACGCCAAGCCGTTCGCCACGTTGGCGATCACCGATCTACTGGGGGTGCCCGAGCAGGACCGGGCCGAGTTTCGGCTGGCCCTCGGGGCGGGCAAACAGCCCGGCAGCCGGGTGGGTGCGCTCGACGGCGAACCGGTCGGCCTTAACCCGTTGCAGTACCTCGACGACAAGTTCAGCGGCTACATCGCCGAGCGCAGGCGCGAACCCCGCCCGGATGTGCTGGGTGGTATGGCATCCGCGACTTACCCCGACGGATCGGTCCCGGAGCTGCTGGAGGTGGTGCGCCCGGCCACCTTCCTGTTCGCGGCCGGGCAGGAGACCGTCACCAAACTCCTCAGTGCCGCGGTCCAGACCCTGGGCGACCGGCCCGAATTCCAGCAACGGCTCCGTGAGGAGCCCACGCTGATTCCGGCCTTCATCGAAGAGGCGTTGCGCATTCAGAGCCCGACCAAGGTCGACTTCCGGCTGGCGCGTAAGACCACCACCCTTGCCGGGGTGCCGATCAAGGCCGGGACCGTACTGATGCTGTGCCTCGGCGCGGCGAACCGGGACCCGCGCAAGTTCGACGATCCACACGAGTTCCGGGTCGACCGGCCGAATGTGCGTGAGCACATCGCCTTCGGGCGTGGCATCCACACCTGCGCGGGCGCCCCGCTGGCCAGGGTGGAGGGCCAGATCACGGTCCGCAGGCTGCTGGAGCGGATGCGCGACATCGCCATCAGCGATGCCGCGCACGGTCCGGCCGGCGACCGGCGCTACGCCTACGAGCGCACGTTCCTGCTACGCGGGCTCACCCGGTTGCACATCGAGTTCACCCCAACGACAGCGTGATCGGGCCACCGTACCGATCGGCGGCGTCGAGGATGCTCGACGGCACCCGGAACACCCGGCCGGGGGACGCGGGCCACGGCAGCCGCTTGCGGCCGATGACGTTGCCGTCCTGGTACGCGACGACCGTCGGGATCCGGACCAGTTCGTCGGTCCACATCAGCAGCCGGTTGCGTGCCGGTGCCAGGTCGCCGGGCCGCAGGAGCCCCGGCGAGACCCAGCGCAGCGGCGCCCCGGCCCGGATGCGGATCGACCCGTCGGGCATGGGGTCCCCACTGAGATAGCGCCGAACCTGCTGTGCGACATGGCGGCCGTCGAGTGCGGCGATGTCGGCGGTGTCGACCGGATGCAGCAGATTGCCTATCGCGAATACACCGCCCCGGCTGGTCCGCAGTGCCGTGTCCACCACCGGGCCGAGCGTGCCGGCGTCGATGTCGAGCCCCGCGGAACGGGCCAACTCGTGGTCGGGGATCCAGTCGCCGGTGAACACCACGGTGTCACAGTCGATCACCCGCCGCTGCCCGGTTCGGAGGTGTTCGACCTCCACGCCCTGCAGGGCTGGTTTTCCGATGATCCGGGTGACCCGGGTGCGGGTGGCCACGTCCACCCCGAGCAGCGGTGTCCGCCCGGCCAGGTTGAACATCGCATAGGACTCGGGTGACGGATACTCGGTCGTCATGAGTGCGGTTCGGCAGCCGGCGTGCTTGAGGGTCAGCACCGCCGAATAGCTCACCAGTTCGGCGCCGACGACGACCGCGCGGCTGCCCACCCTGCGGTGCCGCAGATGCACAGCGTTCTGCAACTGTCCGGTGGTGTAGACCCCGCTGGGCCGGTCACCGGGGATCATCCGGGCCGGGCGGGGCCGTTCGCGGGCTCCGGTGGCCAGGATGATCGCGCGGGCGTCGATACGTTCGCGGCCCTGCGGCGAGGTGACTTCCAGCGTGGTCGGACCGGCCCAGCCGGTGACCATCGTGCTGGTGCGGATGGCGGCTCCCGCCGACGTGGCGCGCTGTACCAGGCGGCGGGCATAGGCCGGGCCGCTGATGAAGGTCTTCATATCGCGGATGCCGTAGCCCGGGTGGTCGCTGTGCCTGGGGATCCCGCCGGCCGCGAGCTCGCGTTCCAGCACAACGACATTCAGTGCCGGGGCCAATGCGGCGGCCGCGGTCAACCCGGCCGGGCCGCCGCCGACGATCGCGACGTCGTAGGTGGTCATCGGGTCGCCCCCTCGAATATCGACTGCACCTCGGCGCCGCAGTAGAACGCCTGGCAGCGGCCGTTCATCACCCGGGTGCGACGGCGCAGGCCGTCCAGGCCGGCGGGCGGGATCGGCGAGCGGCACGCATCGCGCAGCTCGCCTTCGGTGACCCGCTCGCAGAAGCACACGATCCGGCCGTAGGCCGGGTCGTCGCCGATCATCTCGGCCTGTTGATACGGCCGCGGGAACGCCTCGCCCAGGTTGGGCATCCTGGGTGGATCGGGCAGGCTGGTGCGCGCGGCCGGTGCCAGACCTGATGAGAACAGTTGCTCGCGTGCGTATTCCGCGATCGCCATGCCCGCGGTCAGCCCGGTGGAACGGATCCCGCCGATCAGCAGGTAGCGCCGCGCCGGATCGGCCTCGATGAGGTAGTCACCGTGATCGATGGCCGCGCGCAGCCCGGCGTAGGTCGCGGTCACCTCCTCGTCGAGCAGCCGCGGCATCAGCGCGCGGCCCTTCTCCAGCAGGAATTCGAAACCCGTCTCCGACGTCCCCGTCGCGGTGCGGACGGTGAGGTCCTCCGAGGTGGGGCCGAGCATGACATTGCCGTAGATGGTGGGACTGACCAGCACGCCCTTACCGCGCGAGGTGGGTACCGGCAGCACGATCTTGTCGACGAGCGGTCGGGCCAGCTTGTCGTAGACGATGAGTTCGCCGCGGCGCGGCGTCACGGTGAACCGCGAATATCCGAACAGGCCGTCGATCGCGTCGGCGCCCAACCCGGCCGCGTTCACCACCCAGCGTGCGGTGACGGTGCCGCGTGTGGTGTGCAGTGTGGTGGCGTCGCCGTCGGATTCGATCCGCCGCACCCGGTGATCGAGCAGCAGGGCGGCGCCCCGGTTGACGGCGTCGGTGGCCAGGGCCAGGTTGACCGTCCAGGTGCAGATGATCGACTCGTCGGGAACGGTCAGCCCGCCACGGGCACCGGGACCGAGGTGGGGGACCGCGGCGTAGACGGCGCCGGCATCGACGATCTCGCACTGGTGGTAGCCGTTGGCCTCGGCCTTGTCCTTCAACCCCGGCAGGGCGTCGAGTTGCTCATCGTCCCAGGCCACCAGGAGCGCGCCGGTGTGCTCGACCGGGATGCCGGTGTGTTTCGCATACTCGGACAGCAGGTGATAGCCGCGGCTGACCATCGCCGATTCGAGGGTCCCGGGTTTCGCGTCGAAGCCGGTGTGCAGGATCGCGGTATTGGCCTTGCTGGTGCCGTCGCCGACGTCGTCGCGGGCCTCGAGCAGCGCGACCGACAGCTGGTATCCCGACAGCTCGCGCGCGATGGCCGAGCCGACGATCCCGGCGCCGATGACCACGACGTCGTAGTCCGGACGGTTCGGGGAGGTCATGAATTCTCCTGTGGGTAGGTGGTCGCGGCCAGTTCGCGCCAGGCCGAACGGAATTCATCGGCGCGGGCGGGGGCCCAGCCGGGTTCGTAGGTGGCCGAGGGGGTCCATTCGGCGACGATGTCGCGGATCCGCCGATCGGGCTGCAGGCTGAGCTGGGCGAGTGCGGCCGCGCCGAGTGCGGTGGCATGCGCCGACGGATACACGTCGACCGGGATCTGCAGGATGTCGGCACACGCCTGCATCAGGACCGCGGATCGGGTGAGCCCGCCGTCGGCGCGCAGCCGGTTTAACGGTGGCGCGTCGCTGTCGATCGCCGAGATCAGTTCGGCCACCTGGGCGGCGATGCCCTGCAGCACCGCCAGCACGATGTGTCCGCGCTCGGTGGACAGCGTCATCCCCGAGATCGCGGCGGTGGCCTGGGATTTCCACCACGGCGCGGCCAGGCCGGCCAGCGCGGGCACGCACAGCACACCGGCGCCGTCGGCCGCGGCGACCGTGTCGAGTTCGGCGGCTCCGGTGATGATGCCCAGTGTGCCCAGCCATTTCACGGCCGATGCCGCGGTGTAGACCTGACCGTCGATGCAGAACGTATCCTCGCCTGCGACCCGCCAGGCCACCGACGAGGTCAGGCCCGCGGTGGACCGTACCGGGGTGGCGCCCGTGTTGGCGAGCAGGAAGGCGCCCGTCCCGAAGGTGCACTTGGCCATGCCGGGTTCGAGGCAGCCTTCGGCCAGCAGCGCCGCCTGCTGGTCCACCACCAGCCCGCCGACCGGCACAGAGCCGCCGAATGCGGCTGTGGTTCCGATGATCTCGTCGTTTCCGACGATTCGCGGGAGCTTCTCATCGGCCAAACCGAACACCGCGAGCAGCTCGGGACTCCAGTCCGCGGCGCCGAGTTCCACGGCCAGCGACCGGCTCGCGGTGGTCGCGTCGGTGACGAACTCCCCGGTGAGTTGACGCAGCAGCCAGGTGTCCGATGTCGTCACCACGCCCGCGGTCTCGACATTGCGCCGCAACCAGGCCATCTTCGGGGCCGAGAAGTACGGGTCGAGCACCAATCCGGTTCGTTCGGCCAGCATCTCGCGGTGCTCGCCGAGGCCGGCGCACAGCGCCTCGGCGCGGCGGTCCTGCCAGACGACCGCCTGCGTGAGCGGTCGGCCGGTGCCGGGATCCCAGGCCAGCACGGTCTCGCCCTGGTTCGCCAGCGATACCGCGTCGACCGGCCGCCCGGCCTGGGCGAGTGCGGCCCGGCCCGCGCCGAGCACCGATTCCAGCAGTTCCTCGGGGTCCTGCTCGACGCCGCCGCCGTCGAGATAGCGCGGATGCACCGCCACCTCGGCCAGACCGACGACACCGTGTTCGGGGTCGACGACGATCG
This sequence comes from Mycobacterium sp. NPDC003449, assembly GCF_053588415.1. Lineage (NCBI taxonomy): Bacteria > Bacillati > Actinomycetota > Actinomycetes > Mycobacteriales > Mycobacteriaceae > Mycobacterium > Mycobacterium sp. NPDC003449. The sequence goes on along the minus strand of NZ_JBSFPX010000017.1, from coordinate 8,785 downwards.
CCTTGGTGCCCGAGGTTCCCTGGTCGATGGCCAGTACGGTCATCACACCGCATCCAGTTCCGCGTCGATCGACGCCATTTCCGGCATCTTCAGCCCGTGCCTGCCCCGGGTCACCAGCAGGTACCCCAGATAGCCGGCGCCGATGGCCACCATGACGGCCGCATAGATCCAAGGATCTTTGAAGGAGGCGTCACGGAACAGCGAAAGCTCGAAAACCAGCCACCCGACCGCGACGACCAGGACCGGGATCTCCCAGGCGCCGAGTTTGAAACCGGTGCTCGCGGGCAGGCGCCGCCGGGTGCAGATGTAGAGCGCGATGGTGATGGCGTAGATGATCGCCGGCAGCAGGGTCGCGGCCGAGAACAGCTTGAACAGGGCGTCGGTGCTGGTCGAGAACAGGCCGAGGATCACCGCGGAGATCAGCGCCATCACGATCGTCGCATTCATGGGCGTGCCGAACCGCGGCGAAACCTTCTGCAGCACCTGCCATCCCGGGAATCGCTGATCCCGCGACATCGCCCAGATCAGCCGCACCCCACTCATCAGGATGACCAGCCCGCAGGCGAAGATCGCGACCGCCACCAGCACGAGCAGTGCGGTGCCGACGAACGAGCCGAGAATGTCGCGGATCACGTCGGCGATCGGGGTGCCCGATGCGGCCAGCGCGGTCGGGTCGTCGACGGCGGCCGTCACCACGAGCAGGAACAGAAAGCCCAGCACGCCGGAGGCCAGCACTGCCTGCCACATCGCCTTGGGCACAACGACTTCGGGTCTCTTGGTCTCCTCGGCGAGGTTGGCCGCGGATTCGAATCCGACGATAGTGAACGCGCCGAGCAGGAAGCCGAGCATCCACGGGCCCGCCGAGGTGGCGGTGCCGAAGTCCCAGTACCCCTCGGCCGGGATGTCGCCGCGGGAGAACAGGTTGCCGACCGACAGCTTGTGGGCGATGACGCCGACGACGAACAGCAGCACCACCAGGGCGACCATCCCGATCAGCTCGGCGGTGACGGCGAAGTTGTTGACCCGTTCGGTCCACCTCGTCGACAACCCGACCAGCAGCGCCTGCAACAGCAGCACGCCCGCGGTGATCAGGAATGCGGTCGCGGGGGTGCCGGTGAAGTCGAACAGCGCGGGCACCACGGTGGAGGCCACGGTGTAGTCCACCGCGACCACCACGATCGCCAGGAAGGTGAACGAGATCCAGCCGGTGATCCAGCCGAGGATCGGGTTGGCCAGCCGCGACACCCACTGGTAGGCGTAACCGGTCACCGGGATCCGGGCGGCCAGCGAGCCGATCAGCAGGGCGACGGCGAGCTGGCCGACGATCACGATCGGCCAGGTCCAGATCCCCAACGGCCCTGAGCTGCTGAGCACGCTGCCGTAGGTGGTGAAGATTCCGGTGGCGATCGAGACGAAGGCGAATGCCACGGCAAACGAGGCGAACCTGCCGGTCGCGCGTTCGAGGGTCTGGGTGTAGCCGTATGCGGCCACATTTTCGGAACCGGGTGGTGTGGAAGAATGCGTCATCGATCGGGCTTTCTGACTGGAATTGACTGTTTCGGGAGAGGTGCTCGGTCCGCGGGCGGCGCTGCAACGCCGCCCGCACCCCGAGATTCAGGTGCCTTCATTGGTCGGCCGCGCCGAGAGGACCACACCTCCCGTCTCCTCGATGGCCGCTGCAACGGCCGGGTCGGTGTTCTGGTCGGTGATGAGGCCGTCGACCGCGCCCAGTTCGCACACCCGGTACGGCGCCACCTGCCCGAGCTTGGACGAGTCGGCCAGGATGTAGCTGCGGGCGCTGTTGGCGATGATGGTGCGGCGCACGTCGATCTCGTCGAGGTGAAAGTCGGTGAGCCCGGCCCTGGCGTCGACCCCGCCGGATCCCAGCAGCGCGATGTCGGCGTAGATGTCGGCGAAGAATGCCTTGGTCTTGGCATTCGAGCAGGCCAGATCGCCTGCCCTGACCCGCCCGCCGGCGATCAGCACCTCGATTTCCGGCCGGTCGGCCAGTTCAACGGCGACGGGGAGCGACGGCGTGATCACGGTGCCGGCGAACCCGCGTGGGATGGCCTGCGCGACGGCGGCGGCCGTGGTCCCGATGTCGATGACGACGGTCTGACCGGGCTGCAGCTGCCCCACGGCGACCCGAGCCAGCTGGGCCTTCGCCTGATGGCGGATGATCGTGCGCTCGGTGTAGGAGGGTTCGATGACGCGGCGGTCGGCCACCGCGGCCGCACCCCCGTGGACGCGCCGCAGTGCGCCACGTTCTTCGAGGAGGGCCAGATCGCGGCGGACGGTCTCGGCCGATACCCCCAGCCGGCGGACCAGCTCGTCGGTGCTGACGGCCTGGGCGGTGCCTACCGCCTCGACAATCGCCTCATGACGCTCAACCGGCAGCATGCCTGACCGTCTGTGTGGTTTTTTGACCGTGCATGACGATAATTGTGGGGTGTTGCCTGGCTCACGTCAACTGTGGCCGGCGGAATCCTCAGCGCGGGGTGCAGACGATCGCGATCGCGTCGTTGTCAGCGTCGACACCACCGGCGCCGATGCGTTGTTCCAACCGGTCGCGGAGTTCGGCGCGGGCGGCCGCGGCGAGGGTGAGGACGTTGGAGTAGGTGCACGCCATGTTCACCCAGTCGCCGGTGTCGTAGTGCAGGCGCTCGGTGACATGTCGTCGTTCGACGGTGAAGCCGCATTCTTCGATGGTGCTCAACACCCTTGGCCGTCGCCACCTCTGCCATCCGCGGATCGGGTTCCACGGCAAGGACTTCGGCGCCGGCCGCGGTCAACTGCACCGCCGCGATGCCGGTCCCGGCGCCGACATCCAGTGCCGCCGTGCGGCTGTGCGTCACCAGGTCGGCGATCAGGGCCTGCGGGTACCGCGGGCGATAGCGGTCGTAGTCGGCGGCGGCCGCGCCGAAGGAGTCGGCGCGACGACGATTGGTATGGAACGGGGTTGGGCCGGCCACGTCAGTCGAACGGTAGTCGCCAGCGGAGCCCGGGAAAGCGGGCGAAGGCACGGTCGGTGGTGATCCACGTCGCGCCATTTTCGATGGCGAGCGCGGCGTGGTAGGCGTCGGGCACCGCGTTGGCCTTCGCCCTCGTCTCGGCGCACAGTGAATCGAAGATCGCCCAGTGCCGCGGCCCGGGCCGTAGCGGCACTGCCGACGGTGCGGAGCGGATGGCGCGGCACGCCCCGAGCGCCTGGTCGGTTGAGCTCGCCTCGTGGAACACCCGGTGATTGGTCAGCAACCGCACAACTTCCGACAGCACCGACTCGCTGACACCGACCGGCTCTTCGGCGCTGAGGGTGTCGACCAGCCAGGCCGCGTACCGCTCGTGGTCGACGCTGTCTTCGCGGATCGCGTAGATCAGAACGTTGACGTCAGGGAGCAGCATTGTCGCCCAGGATTTCGGCGAGGGCTTCCTTGTCGTCGAGGTCGACGCCCGGGCGCAGCCCTCCGCTCCCGTGCGTCGGCAGCCGAAACGTCGGTGTGTGGTTCTCGTCGCCGACGCGCGTCAACATCGCCCGCAGCGCATCCTCCACGACGGAACCGAGGGAACGCGACGTCCGCGCGGCCAAGATCTTGGCTTCGGCCAGCAGATGGTCGTCGATGTTGACGGTGGTGCGCACACCGCATCATAACATCATCAACACGCATCATGATGCGCTTCCGCTGCCCAGCAGCACGTCCCGTTGGTCGTCCATCCGGGCGTGGATCGCGTCGACCACGGCGGCCACGACGGGCCGGCGCAGCGTCTCGGCCCGCGCCACCAGCCAGTAGCTCAGTCGCACCGACACGTCGTCACGCAGCACCCGCAGCAGATCGTCGTGGCGGTCGGCCATGAAACACGGCAGCAGGCCGAGGCCCGCGGCGGCCCGGGTGGCCTCGACGTGGACGAACACGTTGGTCGAGGTGACCGATTCCCGCATGGTCGGCGCGAAGCTGGCCGCCAGGTCGAGGTCGTCGACCTGCAGCATGGCGTCGATGAAGTAGACCAGCGGGAACCGGGCCAGGTCCTCGACGCTGGTCGGCGTGCCGTTCTCGGCCAGATATCCGCGGGCACCGTAGAGCCCGAGGCAGTAGTCGCCGAGCTGGATCGCCTCGGCACGCCGAACCTGGGGTGCGCCGACGACGATTTCCAGGTCCAGGCTGGACCGCTGTTGTGAGGCCCGGCGGGTGGTGGCCACGATCTCGACCGTGACGCCGGGGTGATGGCGCCGCACCTGGGCGGCGGCCGGCGCGGCGATATAGGCGCTGAAACCGTCGGTCGCGGAGATGCGGACGACGCCCTCCAGTTGGCGTGGTCCGGCCCCGCCCAGTGAATCCACTGCCGATTCGACGGCTTCGGCGGCGGTGAGGGCTTCGCGGCCGAGGTCGGTGAGCTCCCAGCCGCCCGCCCAGCGGCTCAGCAACCGGCCACCGACCGCCTGCTCGAGTGCGGCGATGCGGCGGGAAATCGTGGTGTGGTTGATACCGAGCTCGTCGGCGGCCGTGGTGTAACGGCCGGAACGTCCCACGGCCAGCAGAACCAGCAGATCGTCAGCGCTGGGCCGTCCCGTCATATCTGCATTTTCGCAGACTGTCGTTGCGCACTTGGGCATTGCGGCGCAATCGACCTGCATGAATACTCACTGGTGCTGTAACAGGCATCACCACCACCTCGACCGGATGATTCAAGTCATAAGGAGTCGCAGATGAGCGCGCCCATTCCGACCGGTCTGCGCCGCGTCGTTGTCGCCTCGATGGCCGGCACGGTCGTGGAGTGGTACGAGTTCTTCCTCTACGGAACCGCGGCCACCCTCGTCTTCAACAAGGTGTTCTTCGCCCAGAGCGCCAACGATCTCGACGCGATCCTTGCGGCGTTCGTCACCTACGCGGTCGGCTTCCTGGCCCGCCCGCTCGGCGGGATCGTGTTCGGGCACTACGGCGACAAGTACGGCCGAAAGCGTCTGCTGCAGTTCAGTCTCCTGCTCGTCGGTGCCTCGACCTTTCTGATGGGCTGCCTGCCGACATTCGGTCAGATCGGCTACCTCGCACCCGCCCTGCTGGTGGTGCTGCGATTCATCCAGGGGTTCGCCGTCGGCGGTGAATGGGGCGGTGCGGTGCTGCTGGTCGCCGAGCACAGCCCCAACCGCAGCCGCGGATTCTGGGCCAGCTGGCCGCAGGCCGGTGTGCCGGCAGGCAACATGCTGGCCACGGTGGTGTTGCTGGTGCTGTACGGTCTGCTGTCCGACGCGTCGTTCCTGTCCTGGGGCTGGCGGGTGGCGTTCTGGCTGTCGGCCGTGGTGGTGCTGATCGGTTACTACATCCGCACCAAGGTCACCGACGCACCGATCTTCGTTGTGGCACAACAGGAAGCCGAGCGGCTCAAGGAGAGCTCGTTCAGCGCCGTCGAGGTCCTCAAACGCTATCCCCGCGGCGTCTTCACCGCGATGGGGCTGCGGTTCGGCGAGAACATCATGTACTACCTGGTGGTCACGTTCTCGATCACCTACCTCAAGGAGCACGTCAAGGCCGATACCAATGCCATCCTGTGGTATCTGCTGGTCGCGCACACGGTGCACTTCGTGGCGATACCGACGGTCGGTCGGCTCTCGGATCGCTATGGCCGTCGCCCGGTGTATTTCATCGGTGCGGTCGGCGCCGCGTTCTGGGGTTTCATCGCCTTCCCGATGATGGACACCGGCCAGTACCTGGTCATCATCGCCGCGGTCACCCTCGGCCTGGTGATCCATGCCCTGATGTACGCGCCGCAGCCGGCGATCATGGCCGAGATGTTCCCGACCCGGATGCGGTATTCCGGTGTCTCCCTTGGTTATCAGGTGACCTCGATCGTGGCCGGGTCGGTGGCCCCGATCATCGCGGTCTGGTTGTTGCGGGCCTACGGATCCTCGGTGCCGATCGCGGTCTACCTGGCGATCGCAGCCCTGATCACGCTGGTCGCGGTGGTGTTCGCCCGGGAGACCAAGGGCGTCGACCTGGCCGACATCGACGCCGCCGATGTGGCGCGGTCCGCGGCATGACTGATTTGGCCGGCCGCAGCGCGCTGGTCACCGGTGCGGCCGGTGGCATCGGCGCGGCCTGTGCCCGCGAGCTAGCGGGCCGCGGGGCCGTGGTCACCGTAGCCGATGTGGACGTCGCCGGGGCCGATGCGCTGGCCGCCGAGATCGGCGGAACGGCATGGGCGGTCGACCTTCTCGACGTCGCTGCGCTTGAGTCGCTCCGACTGGACTGCGACATCCTGGTGAACAACGCCGGCGTGCAGAGCATCGACCCGATCGAGGAGTTCGCACCGGGAAAGTTCCGGATGCTGCTGACGCTGATGGTCGAGGTGCCGTTTCTGCTGGTGCGGGCCGCGCTGCCGCATATGTACGCCAACGGTTTCGGGCGCATCGTCAACATCTCGTCGGTGCACGGGCTGCGGGCCTCCGAGTACAAGGTCGGTTACGTCACCGCCAAACACGCCCTGGAGGGGTTGTCCAAGGTGACCGCGCTGGAGGGTGGGCCGCGCGGTGTGACCAGCAACTGCGTCAATCCCGGCTATGTCAGGACGCCCCTGGTGGCCAAGCAGATCACCGATCAGGCCCGTATCCACGGCATTCCCGAGGATCAGGTGGTGGCTCAGATTCTGTTGAAGGAGAGCGCGATCAAACAACTGGTCGAACCCGACGACGTCGGCGCATTGGTAGGTTGGCTGGCGTCGCCCGCCGCCAGGATGGTGACGGGGGCGTCGTACACGATGGACGGTGGATGGAGCGCACGATGAAGATGACGGCCCCGCAATGGGAGCCGACGCACGAGGGTATCGAATCCGCGCGGGTCACCGACTTCGCCCGGTTCGTCGCGGCCCGCACGGGTATCGATCTGCCCGACTATGCGACGCTGTGGCAATGGTCGGTCGACGATCCGGCCGGATTCTGGGCCGCCCTGTGGGACTACTTCGAACTCGGTGACCGTCCGGACGAGGTGCTCGCCGATCTACGCATGCCCGGCGCTCGGTGGTTTCCCGGGGCCGAGCTCAATTACGTCGACCAGGTCAGGCGCAACGCCCGCACCGACCGGCCCGCGATCCTGTCCGTGGCGGAGGGGGGCGCGGTCACCGAGTTGTCCTGGGCCGAACTTCTGGGCCGCACAGCGGCATTCGCCGAAACCTTGCGCTCGCTCGGAGTTGGTCCCGGTGACCGGGTGGTCGGCTACCTGCCCAACATTGCCGAGGCGATCATCGCGTTCCTGGCCACCGCGAGCATCGGCGCGACCTGGAGCGCCTGCGGTCAGGATTACACGGCCAAGGCCGCGCTGGACCGGCTCGGCCAACTCGAGCCGACGGTGCTGGTGGCCGCCGACGGGTATCGCTTCGGCGGCAAGGCCCACGACAAGACCGGGGACAGCACGGCTCTGCGGGCCGGCCTGCCCACCCTCAAGGCCGCGGTGCTGGTGTCGCGGCTGGGTGAACCCCGGCCCGACTGGCTGGACTGGACGGCGGTCAGCAAACCTTCGAACGACGAACTCACCACCGTCGCAGTGGATTTCGATCATCCGCTGTGGGTCTTGTACTCGTCGGGAACCACCGGTCTGCCGAAGGGGATCGTGCACGGGCACGGCGGCGTACTGCTCGAACATCTCAAGGCCGTTGCGCTGCAATCCGATATCGGGCGCGACGACACCTTCTTCTGGTACACCAGCCCCAGCTGGATGATGTGGAATTTCCAGGTGGCGGGACTGCTGGTCGGTGCCACCATCGTGTGTTACGACGGCAGCCCGACCCAGCCCACGGCCGATGCGCTGTGGAGCATCGCGGCCACGGTGGGTGCGACGGTGCTCGGCACCAGCCCCGGCTATGTGCTGGCCTGCGCGAAAGCCGGTGCGGTACCGCGCGAACAGCACGACCTCTCGGCGCTGAAAGTCGTCGGCATCACCGGCTCATCGCTGCCGCCGTCATCGGCACTGTGGTTGCGCGACAACGTCGGCGAACGCGTCCAGGTGGCATCGATCAGCGGCGGCACCGATGTGGTGTCGGCGTTCATCGGTGGGGTTCCCACCGTGCCGGTGTGGCCGGGGGAGTTGTCGGCGCCCTACCTGGGGGTGGCCCTTGACGCCTGGGACGAGTCGGGCCGGCCGGTCCGCGGCGAGGTCGGTGAGCTGGTCATCACCAAACCGCTGCCGTCGATGCCGATCGCATTCTGGAACGATGCCGACGGATCCCGTTACCGCGACGCCTATTTCGAGATGTTCCCGGGAGTGTGGCGGCACGGCGACTGGATCACCATCACCGACCACGGCAGCATCGTCGTGCACGGCCGGTCCGACTCCACCCTCAACCGGCACGGCATCCGGATGGGCAGCGCCGATATCTACCAGTCGGTGGAGCGGTTACCCGAGATCGTCGAGGCCCTGGTCATCGGCGCCGAGCAGCCCGACGGCGGCTACTGGATGCCGCTGTTCGTGGTGCTGGCCGACGGCGTCGAGTTGTCCGATGAACTGCGCGACCGGATCAAACAGACCATCCGCACCGAGGTGTCGCCGCGCCATGTGCCCGACGAGATCCTGGTCGCTCCCGGCATTCCGCACACCAGGACCGGCAAGAAGCTCGAGGTGCCGGTCAAGAAGCTGTTCCAGGGTGCCGACGCCGCGAAGGTGGTGGAACGCAGCGCCGTAGACAATCCGGATCTGCTGGACTGGTACGTCACGCAGCGTCGAATGTGACGAGGTCGATGCTCAACCCGCCTTCGATCACGCTCACCGATCTGAGCGGTGGTCCCGGCAGCGGTGGTGCGGTC
>NZ_JBSFPX010000016.1:0-62502 GCF_053588415.1 Mycobacterium sp. NPDC003449 | reverse complement strand
CCCGCGAAAGCGCTTTCCGGGGTACCGGCGTGTCTGCTCGCCGAGGAATCGGCAAGCGTATGGGCAACCCGAGTTTCAATCTGTCAACGCATTTTCGAAAACCTGATACTGTGTCGAATGCTGAAGAGGGTGGGCGTCTACCTGCCCTGATGATGGAAATCGCTGGTCGGTACGACTTGGCGCAACATAAGGAGCGGATGGCCCGTGGCAGTCCTGAACGGATGTGACCTGGTTCTATGGGAGGCCAACGTGCGTGCGCACGACTTCCCCGGACAGTTGCGCGCCGCCGCGGCCGGCGGCTTCGGCCATTTGGGCCTGACGCCGTCGGCGCTGCTGTCGGCCGTCGAACAGTGCGGTGGGCACGCCGCGGCTCGTGACATGGCCGCCGACCACGGTGTGCGCCTCGACTACCTCGACACCGTAACCGGCTGGGCGCCGATCCGGGTGCCCCGCACCGCCGATGACGCTCTGCGGGCCCGCTTCGACTTCTCGATGGACGATTGCTTTGCGCTCGTCGAGCAATTCGAGATCACCTCGATCCTGGCCGTCGGCGTATTCGACGGTGGTGCAGTCGCTTTCGGTGACATGGTGGACGGCTTCGGGGCGTTGGCCCGGCGCGCGCAGGCCCACGGCGCCCATGTGGACCTTGAATTCATGCCGTTCTGGGGAGTTCCAGACATCCACACGGCCCGCGCGATCGTGGAGGCGGCCGGGTGTGACAACACCGGAATCATGGTGGACACCTGGCACTTCGCCCGAGGCCTCCCGGATATCGCGGCGCTGACGGCGGTGGCCGAGTCGGTGCCGGTCGGCATCCAGGTCGCGGACGGATCGGCGCGGTCGTTGGATCCGGACCCCACGTATGAGACGACGCATCTGCGGGACGTCCCAGGGGAGGGGCAATTGGATGTCGTCGGCATCCTATCCGCCATCCTGTCCAAGCAGACTCCGAGATCTATTGGCCCCGAGGTGTTCTCCGATGCCCTTGATCGATTGGAGCCGGAGATCGCGGGGGCCCGGCTGGCCGAGGCGATCCACAAGTTGACGGCCGAGGCCGTCGGGGCTTGATGACGACGAACGCCTGCAGTCGCTGATCTGACTGCAGGGCCAGCACGTCACGGTTCAGAGTTTTCGAAAATTCGAATTGCTTTAGAAAATATCTTGACACTTCGAATCATGCGTCGTAGAACTTAGATACCGGCGAAGGCGAGCGTGCAGCACGGCGCCGCCGGACAAACCCTCACGCCGTCCGCATCGAGCGGTGATGCTGCGTGCCCGATGGACAAAGGAGTCAACGTCATGCGTCTGGCAGGGAAAGTCGCCATCGTCACCGGCGCCGCGCAAGGTATCGGGCGGGCGACCGCCGAACTGTTCGCCGAGCAGGGCGCGACCGTCTACGCCACCGATATCGCGGAAAGCGCTGTGAATGAACCCATTCGATGGCGCAGGCTTGATGTGACGCAGCTCGACGAGTGGGATGGCATCGTTACCGAAATCGTCGCCGAACACGGCCGGGTCGACATCCTGGTCAACAACGCCGGTGTCGTGCATTCGTATGACGGTGTCGCCGAGATCAGTCTCGAAGCCTGGCGCACCGTGCTCGACGTGGACCTCACCGGGACGTTCTACGGAATGCGCGCCGTCATCCCACACATGCGCGATCATGGCGGCGGATCGATCGTCAACCTCTCGTCGATCTGGGGCAACGTCGGCGCCGCCGGGGTATCGGCCTACCAGGCGGCCAAGGGTGCTGTCCGGACCCTGAGCAAGAACGCTGCCGTGACGTACGCCGATCACAAGATCCGGGTCAACTCGCTGCATCCCGGGTTGGTCGACACACCACTGATCGCCGGTCAGGACCCCGCGGTCACCAAGCAGGTTTTCGACGCGACGCCCATGGGCCGTGCCGCCGCGCCGCGCGAGCTGGCTTTCGGGGCGCTCTTTCTGGCCGGCGATGAATCGAGTTTCATGACCGGTGCCGAACTGGTCGTCGACGGCGGCTATCTCGCAATCTGATCCCACCCGCGCCAGATATCAAAGGAGATACTTCATGGGTACCATCGCCCCGGTCGGGGATCCGGCCGCGCCGACGTCACGGCTCACCCGTATCGGCATACCCAGGCCGCTGGCCTGGGGCTTCTTGGCAGTGTTGCTCTTCATGGTCGGCGACGGAGTCGAAACCGGGTACATCGCCACGTTTCTGGGCGATCAACCGGGCGCCTCCCGCGGCACGGCCGAGACGGCGATCGCGGTGTACGGGGCCGCGGTGGCAATCGGCTCGTGGCTGTCGGGCACGTTGTCCACGATGTACGGGCCGCGCGCGGTCATGCGCGCCGGCGCCGCGGTCTGGATCGTCTTCGAGATCCTTTTCCTCACGGTCGGTCTCACCACCGGCCCGGCTGCCATGATCGTGCTGTATTCGATCCGCGGTCTGGGATACCCACTGTTCGCCTACGGCTTCCTGGTCTGGATCGTCGCCGCGACACCCTCCGACCGGTTGTCACCGGCGCTCGGCTGGTTCTGGTTCGTGTTCGTCGCGGGGCTGCCGACTCTGGGTTCCCTGATCGCCAGCGTCAGCATCCCGGTCATCGGTGCCTACCAGACGCTTTGGCTGTCACTGGTGCTGGTGGTCGTCGGCGGTGCGGTTGGATCGTTCGCCGTACGTGAGCGCACCGGGCGCAGTGCGTTGTCGGCGTCAGCGAGTGCCAAGAACCTGCTCGACGGCATCACGATCTGTTGGCGTGAGCCGAAGATCGCCATCGGTATGGGAGTCAAGATCGTCAATGCCGCCGCGATGTTCGGGTTTTTCGTCTTCCTACCGTTCTTCTTCGAAAGCCTCGGGTTCAGTTCTTCGCGCTGGCTGCTGCTGAACACCCTGATATTCGTGGCCAATCTCGCGGGCAACCTGATCAACGGATTCCTGGCCCACCGCCTCGGGTGGCGGCGCACCGTGACCTATGTCGGAGCGCTCGGCTGCGCCATCGCCACGCTCCTGATGTACTACGGACCGCTCATGGCGGGCAACAACTTCCTGGTCGCCGCCATCTGCGGCAGCCTCTACGGATTCGCGCTCGCCGGATTCGTCCCGTTGTCGGCGCTCATGCCTGCCATGGCACCCAGCGGTGACACCGGGAGCGCGTTGGCCATGCTGAACCTCGGCTCGGGCCTGGCCGCCTTCGTGGGCCCTGCCATCGTGGCCGTATTCCGTCCTCTGGTCGGCATCGCCGGCGTGGTGTGGATCTTCGCCGCGCTCTACGTCGCGGCCGCGCTGGCCTCCCGATGGCTGACCACACCGGCTGATCCCGAGGTCGCCAGAAGGTCTGCGGTCTGATGCTGTCACTCCTGGGACTGCAGGAGCTTGTCGGTGGTGCGCTGAATGTGTTCGCGGAGCAGGCGGGTGGCCAGATCGGCGTCTCTGGCCACCACCGCGTCGGTGATGGCGCGGTGTTCGCCGGCGATGTCACGCTCCCGGTCGTGTAGCGGTGCTGACCACCGTCGGTAGAGCTCGGCGGATTCGCGCAACGACATGGCGGTGGTGCGGATACGGCCGTTGGGGCACCCCAGCAACAGTGAGTCATGGAACGCGCCGTGGGCGGTGACCCACTTCTCGGTGAACCTGGCCGGATCGGCATCGTCGTACATCGGCGTGCGGTCCAGGATGTGGTGGGCGGACACGGTTTGCGCCTCCCACTCCACGCCGGCCCGTTCGATGGCGAAACGCAGTGCCAGAGACTCGATTTCGCAGCGCGCCTCGGTGAGGTCGGCAAGGTCCTCCGCGGAGATCTCGGTGACCTTGAAGCCCTGCTGCCACTCCGAGACCACCAGGCCTTGTTCGGCGAGGCGCTGCAGGCCTTCGCGGATCGTGCCGACACTGCACGAGAACCGGGTGACCAGGTTGGCGAACGGCAGTTTCGTGCCCGGCTCGAGGCGTCCGGTGAGGATGTCGCTGCGCAATTCCTCGAAGACACTGGTCTTGGTGACCCGACCGGATGTGGTGGCGCTGGCGGCCTTCATGCGAGGAAGCTCCTCCTGGAGTCGGATGATTCTTTTTCGAACACTCTATCACCTACTGAAATACACATCTATTTTCGAAAATACGGTTGACATTCGTAACATGGTGAACTGTGATGAAGGGGTGCGCCCGGCGGGCGCCTCGACACATCGGCGATGGAGCAAGTAGTGCGTGTAATGAACTTGGATGGCCGTCTTCATGTTTCGGCCGGGGGTGGAGCGGTCGACGTGGCGGCCGCATCGGAAGGCCTTTTCGCGGCCGACCCGCAGGCTGTCTACGCTCGGTGGGACGAATTTGCGAACTGGTACCGGGTGAATCGGGCGAAGTTGGAGGCCCAGCCTGCGGTGCCGGTCGACCCGGCCAACCTCGGCTCACCCGCCCCGAGCCCGCGGCAGGTCTTCGCCGTCGGTCTGAACTACAGCGAGCACGCCAGTGAATCCGGGTTCAGCCGTCCCGAGCGGCCGGTGATCTTCACCAAGTTCGTCTCATCGATCTCCGGACCGGTCACCACCGTGCCCTTACCCGCCGGGTCGGTCGACTGGGAAGTGGAACTGGTGGTCGTCATCGGGCGTGGGGGCCGTGACATCGCCGTCGAGAACGCCTGGTCGCATGTCGCGGGATTATCGGTGGGGCAGGATCTTTCGGAACGCGAACACCAGCATTCGGGCCCGGCGCCGCAGTTCAGCCTGGCGAAGTCTCACCACGGCTTCTCGCCGATCGGACCCGAGCTGGTGTCCGTCGACGAGCTACCGAACCCGGACAATCTGGAAATCAGTGCGAGCATCAACGGGGAGACCGTCCAACACGGCTTCACCGGTCAACTGATCTTTCCCGTCCAGGTTCTGTTGGCGCAGTTGTCCGAAACCGTCGAGCTGTACCCCGGTGATGTGGTCTTCACCGGCACCCCCTCCGGCGTCGGGGCCGGTCGGACCCCACCGCGCTACCTCGCCCCCGGTGATGTTCTGCGCAGTTGCGTGCAGGGCATCGGCGCACTGCAACAGACGTTCGTCGCAGCAGAAGATCGGCAGGCGATTGCGGCAGGCCGGGCGGTCTGACCATGGCGCTGCACCGGCTTGACTCGATCGTCCTCGGCGTGCCGGATGTTGGCGCGGCGGCCGACTTCTACCGGGATTTCGGACTCCTCGACGCGGGTGACGGATATTTCGCGACGCTGGACGGCGGTCGGCAACTCCGTCTGGTGCCCGCGCCCTTCCGGCGGCTCGTGAGCGCCGTGTTCGCCCTCGACGACACCGACGACCTCCACCGTGCCCACAATGCGCTGGCGGGAATCGGTGTCTCGTCCACCGTCGAGGATCAACGGCTCACCACGGTCGAACCGACCACCGCGGTCTCGATCCAACTGGTCGTGATGCCACGCATGACACAGGCCCGGTTCGAGGCCGCACCGGTCAACGCACCCGGCCGGATCGACCGGGTCAACGCCCGCGCATCAGGCGTGACGGCAACCGGCCGGGTGCGTCCCCGCAGGCTGGGGCACGTCGTCCTGGGCAGCCCGGACTTCGACCGCTGCCGGAGCTTCTTCGTGGATGCGCTGGGCTTCAAGGTCAGCGACATCGTCCGCGATGTCGGGGTGTTCCTGCGGTGTTCCACCGATCACCACAACGTTCTCGTCCAGCGTGCCCCGGTGCCCTTCATCCACCACAGCAGTTGGCAGGTCGACGACGTCGACGCCGTCGGTAGGGGAGCGACCGCCCTGCTCGAAGAGCACCCGGAGCGCCACGTGTGGGGGCTCGGTCGGCACTACGCGGGATCGAACTTCTTCTGGTACTTCAGGGATCCTGCCGGAAACTTCGCGGAGTACCACAGCGATATGGACCACATCCCCGAGGACGCTCTCTGGACGCCCGAGATCCTGGAGGGGGCGAAGGGATTGTTCGAATGGGGCCCGCCGCCGCCACCGTCGTTCATCAATCCTGACGATCTGGCCGAGCTGATGATCAGCGGCCACCCGAGCTGACATGGATGGGCTGATGGGAGGTCTGAGTCTGGCCGGACAGCGGGCCGTGATCACCGGTGCCAGCCGGGGGATCGGCAGGGAAGTCGCCGAGCTTCTCGCGGGGCGCAACGCAGAAGTGATCATGTTGGCCCGCAGCCGATCCGACCTCGACGATGCCGCGGGAGAGATCGTCGCACGCGGGGGCAGTGCGACGGGTCTGGTGGTCGACGTCAACGACGACCACGCACTGCAAGGTGTTTTCGACGGCATCGGGCCGGTGGATATTCTGGTGAACGCCGCGGGCGTCAACCGGCCCAAGCCGTTCCTGGACGTCAATGCCGATGACCTGGATGCCCTCATCAACCTCAATCTGCGGGCGATGTTCCGGGTGTCACAGCTCTTCGTCCGCAATGTGGTCGAGCGTGCGGCGACAGGGGTGATCGTCAACATCTCCAGCCAGATGGGCCATGTCGGCGCGCCCGACCGCAGTCTGTATTGCGCCACCAAGCACGGGGTCGAGGGGCTGACGAAGGCGCTGGCGGTCGAGTTGGCGCCGATGCGGGTGCGCGTGGTTTCGGTCGCACCGACGTTCATCGAGACGGCGATGACCCGGGCATTTCTCGCCGACCCCGACACCCATCGGTCGCTGGTCTCGAAGATTCCGATCGGCCGGTTGGGGACCCTTGCGGAAGTGGCCGAAGTGGTGGCATTCGCCGTGTCGCCCGCCGCGTCGTTGGTCACCGGCAGCAGCATCCTGGTCGATGGCGGATGGGTTGCGCAGTAGTGGTTTTGCGTCGAAGTACGAGCGCGAGGGAAAGATGAGCAAAGAGCAACGTCAGGCCGAACCCGAAGTCATCGAGGTTCTGCACCGGTTCTATGCGGCGGAGACGACGTATCTGGAGTCCGAGCCGAAGGACTTCTCGATCATCGCCGCGGTCCTGCACCCCGATTGTGTGATGCATCAACCTGATTCACTGCCCTATGGCGGCCGCTGGCAGGGCCATGACGGCTTCGAACGGTGGATGACGGCGTTCGGTGCTGCGTGGTCGACGTTGGTGGTGACCGACCCCACGTTCTACGTCTCCGGTACCGATGTCGTGTTCGTCCGCTCGACGGTGCACGCGACCGCACGCGCGAACGGGGCGGCATTGAGTTGGCCGCTGCTGCAGATGATCACAGTGAAGGACGGACTGATCCTTGAGATGCAGCCCTTCTACTGGGACACCGCGGCGATCATCGAGCCGCTCGGCGCAGAACCGGCTTAGCGGGGCGGGTCACCGCGCCAGCGGAAACTGTTGACGTACTTACCCATATCGAGCGCGAGCTGCAGGTTGGCACCGGACGGCTTGCTCGCGCCGGACTGCGGGCCGAACTCGTGATAGGGCCCTACCGCCGAGGCGATCAGGGCGAGGTCGTCCTTGACCGCGACCATCACGATCAGCCGCATCCGGGCGTAGCTGCTGGTGGCACCCTGGGGCCAGTAGTCGGCGACAAGTCCGTACCCCGGGTGGTAGCCGACCATCGCGTTGGGGATCTCATAAGCCGTTCTGGTGTCCGGGAACGTCTTGCCGATAAGCGTATTGGCGATGTCCTGCGGTGCGCGGCCCGCGGCGGGCTGGCTCATCAACTGCAGCATGCCGCCGTCACCGGCCAGGAATTTGGCCGTCACCCCTTTGGGATCGGTGTTGACGTCGTAGGCGGCCCCGGAGACCGGGTAGGAGACCGAGAAGCTGCCGTCCGGCGCGGTGAACACCGGGTTGATGGTCACCGGTTGTCCGGTCGGTGGTTGGCCGCAGTCCGGTGGGCACATATAGCGTGCGGGTGGCTTGCTCAGCACACCCGACAGCGACACCAGGACGGCGGCCACCACCGCGATACCGATGCACAGGATCGCGAGCACCTTGAGCCACGAGGTGCCCCGGACGCCCCTGGTTCTGCCCGTCGCGATGGGCACCGCATAGCCGGGGAAGAACGTGGTCATCCGGTACCCGACTCACGCATCGGCCGGTTCGCGCGGCGCTCGGACCGGGACGACCGCGACGACGCATGGGTGGCTGCGCCGCAGAGCGCGCAGAACGACATATCGGGTACGACGCCGCCGCAACGCGGGCAGAGGATGGGTTGGTCGGAGGCGATCTCGTCCTGGGCCTCGTGCAGCAGGGCCAGATGCAAGCCCACCCGCAGTGTGAGCACGGCCAGCAGCGCCACCACCAGATGCACACCCAGTTGCGCCCATTGCGGAATCCGCGCGACGTCGATCATCCCGACCGCTCCGTAGACGACGAGTACGGCGAACCCGCAGGTGAACAAGATGAGGCGGACGAACCCCACGTGTTTGTGGACCTTGCTGGCGGGCCGGGTGAACCACAGTGCGGCACCGATCAATCCGCCGGCCGCGGCCGCGGTCAACGGCACCGCGATGCCGCGGATCCCGGCCTCGACGATCAGGCTGGACAGCGGGCGGTTGTGGTTCACCATGCCGGTGGTCAGTTGGGGAGCCAGCCGGGTCAGCGTGGCCGCCGCGGTGAACGCGGTGGCGCCGAGCGCGCCGATCATGAACCCGTCCAACGATTCCCGGCTGGACGGCCGCAGTAGTCGCACCACCACGGCCGGCACCAGCATGAGCAGCAGGCCGCCCACCGGTACGCCGAGGCCGTTGCGCATCATCCGGTCGGCGGTGACGCCCGTGCCGAGGGGAACGCCGTAGGACCGGGCCATCATCGCGCCGGTGAGAAGCACCCAGCCGATGCCCAGTGCGATCCCCAGCAGCGCGGTGATGGTCAGGGTCCCCCTTGGCAGGTCGAGGAAGGCGTCGGACTCCCAGAGGTAGATCAGGAACAGCAGCGGCAGCCCGAGCGCGGCGACCGCGATCAGTGCCGCGGGCAGCCGCAGCAGGCAGAACACGACCATGAGCGCCACCAGGATCAGCATCGCGATCCGGAACAGGCCGCGGGAGCGCTGTGACAGGTGCGGAAACAGTGAGCTGGCGATCGACGGGCGCAGCAGGTGCTCGTCGGGCGCGACACAGGATGCGCTGATGCGCAGCCATTCCGGTCCGTCGCCGGGTTGCTCGTTGAGGTGCACACCGCACAGGCCGCAGTAGTTGCCGTCGGGGACGTCGGTCTGACAGACCCGGCATTCGGTGGTCGGCACATCGTCGTCGGCGGTGTCGTTCTCGGGTGTTTCGGTCATTGGTTCGCCTTCTGCAGGAGAAGAAGGTTGTTGACGAGGTTGTCCACGTCGGGGGTGCCCAGTCCGGTCGCCATGTCGTAGCCGGGGCCGGCGGAGGCGACCGCGTTACCGCCGAGGGTGACGTCGCGGAACGCGGGCCGTGGCGCGCCCTGGGCGATGCGGTACAGCATCGGGTTGAGGTCGCCGAGGGCGCGGCCACCGTTGTCGATCAGGTACTGGTTCATCACCGCGGCGATCCCGGCCCACAGCGGTGCCGCCTGTGATGTGCCGCCGCCGACCAGAACCTGGCCGTCCAGCACGATTTTCACGCCGGTGAACGGGTCGGCCACTGCGGCGATGTCGGGGGTCAACCGCTTCTGCTCATCGTTGTCGTCGGGGGCGGAGAGCCCGCGCTGCCACTCCGGACGGTCGAACAGCGTCGAGATGCCGCCGCCGGTGCCCTGTGACAGCGGGACGTCGAACCAGGCCTGCTCAGCCAGCCACCCGCCGCCGGTGTCGGTGGACAGTGTGGTGCCACCGACATTGGTCATTTCGGGCAGTGAGGCAACCGAATCCAGGCCGACGTCGTCGGGGCCGGGCGGGGACGACCAGTCCTGCCCGCCCCGGCATTCCAGGCCGGCCAGATCTCCGCTGGCGTCGAATGCGGTGGTGCCGTCGGTATGGGCGGCGGCCAGCGCCGCGCGCACGGGTGCGAGATCGGCTGCGGTGAGCAGCTTGTCGCAACCCCAGCCGATCGAGAGGCTCCATACCGCGCCGGGGAACTGCCGGTCGGCGTCCTCGAACATCTGCCCGATCTTCTCGTAGGCCCCATCGCCATGGACCGTCGGGCGGGCGTTGATCACCACCTTGCGCGCGTCGGGAGCGATGGCATGGGCGACCTGCAGATCCATGGTGGTCTCGCCGCGCGGGGCGCTCGGTTGCCCGCCGACCAGGACAGGGGTGAATCTGGGCAGGTTGAACGTGGTGGCGTAGGTGTCCAGATCGGCCTGGTCGTAACCGTCGAAGGCGAAGAAGACGATGGTCTGGCCCTTGCCGGTGTAGCCCTGGTCGGCCAGCCGGCGCAGGTTGTAGGTGTTCAGCAGCGCCTGGGGCGTCAAACCCCGATCCGGAACGTCGCGCGGCAGGTTGCGCAGGTCGGGGGCCGACATCCGGTACGGGGTGTAGCCGAGAATGCGTCCCGCCTCGGTGATTTCACCGCGCAGCGGTTCGGGGACCGACGGCTGTTGCGGTGAGGCGTAGAACTCCTGGCCGCGTTTGCCCCGGTAGTCGTGGATGTCGACGCCGAATGCGGTCGCCACGTCGGCGGGTGCACCCTCCACGATCGCCCAGTGATCCCCGGGACGCCACCGCACCGAGAGTTGGTGCGCGTCGGCCCATCCGAACAGCGCCACCGGACGCCCCGGATGGCTCAGGGTCATGGTGAGCTGAACCGGCCCACCGTCGGAGGGGCCGAGATCAGCTGAGGCGGCGAGTAATTGGGCGTACGGGCCGGCGATCTCGGCGGGCCCGTACGCCCCTGGAGCCGGTGTCTCCCGCAGGTCGGACACCAGCAGCGCGCCGACCATGATCAGTGCCAGCGGCCACCGGGCGATGGGCCAACGCATTGACCCATGCCCGGAGGCGCTGGTGCCCTTCCCGAAGGTGGCGGAACGACGTCGCTCACCGGTCATGGCGCACCGGTCGGCTTCGGCGATGTGTCGAATGCCGGTTCTATCCGGTGTTCTCCCGGTTGCCCGGGATGGCCGTGGCCGGACCGGGTGCCTTCACCGACGGGGTGAACAGGTTGCCGCCCGTGGGGTTGATCGACTTCTCGGTCGGCTCGACCGGCGGCGGCGGAGCCGGGGTTTCCGGGGGTGCCGTCGTCGTGGTCGTCGTCGTGGTGGTGGTCGGTGTTGTGGTCTCGGGTGCCTTCTCCTCGGTACCGCAGGCTGCGGTGAACGAGATCATCCCGATGACCGCAGCGCCACCCGCGGCGATGGTGAGCCGGCGCGCCAACTGCCCTGACTTCATGATCCTTGTCCTCACTTGTCCCCCGGAGTTACATAAGCTGGCGTGTGAATCGCGTTGCGATTCCCACTGTCTGCAAACGCAGACGGGCACCAGATCCCATCCCAAGCGGATTCTGACGAACCGAACTCTAACTTAGTGCGCCGACCTGCGCAGAGGCATTACAGCTGGCATTACCGATCGGTGACATCGAAGCCGTGCGCGGCTTGACGGTATCGGGGGTCGGGTGTTTACTCGAGTCATCGAACATATATTCGAAACCGATCGGATTCGGGTGGTGCTGGAGGTACTTGTGTGACGGCTGCGGTTGGTCCCGATCTGCACCTGCTTACCCGTTCTGAACAGGTAGAACACCTTCGCCGCAGGATCGCTTCGGTATCGGGGAAGGTGGGCCCGGCGCGCCGCGGGCCGTCGTCGTCCGACGGCCCGCCGTTCGCTCAGGATCCTTTGCTGTCGGTGATCGGTCCGCAGGCCCGGGAGCCGTCCGAGCGGTTGCCGACGACGTTACCGACGACGTTGCCGCGCGGGACGGTGGCCGTGGCGGCCGGGGCCAGGTCGTTGACGCTGGGTCTGGTTGCGGGGGTGACGGCCGCGGGCGGGCATGCCGCGATCGTCGGGCAGCCCGATGCGGGACTGCTCGCGGCGGTGGAGATGGGCGCCGATCTGAGCAGGCTCGCGGTCATTCCCGATCCCGGTGCCGATCCGGTCGAAGTGGCCGCGGTGCTGATGGACGGGATGGACCTGGTGGTGCTCGGGCTGGGCGGGCGTTCGGTGCCGCCCGGCCGGACCAGGGTGATGGCGGCCCGGGCCAGGCAGAAGGGCTGCACCCTGCTGGTGGTCGACGGCGACTGGCGGGGCTCGGCCACCCGGTTGGCGGCCAGGGTCAGCGGTTACGAGGTGACCGGCGCGGGCCGGGCTGCCCCCACACCGGGGCGGGGCCGGATCGGTCGGGTCCGGCTGGCCATGCAGGGTCCCGTGGGATCGGCATATGCGGCAGGCGGATAGGCCATGCCGGGGAGTTCTCGGGTGCTGGCGCTGTGGTGCATGGACTGGCCCGCGGTGGCCGCGGCCGCGGCGGCCGGTCTGTCGCCGACGGTTCCCGTCGCGGTCACACTGGCCAACCGGGTGATCGCCTGTTCGGCGTCGGCGCGGGCCGCCGGGGTGCGGCGCGGGCTGAGGCGGCGGGAGGCGCAGGCCCGGTGCCCGCACCTGCACGTCGTCACGGCCGATCCGGCCCGCGACTCCCGCCATTTCGAGGAGGTGACGGTCGCGGTAGACGATCTGGTGCCGCGCGCCGAGGTGCTGCGGCCGGGCCTGCTGGTGCTCGCGGTGCGCGGTGCGGCAAGGTATTTCGGTTCCGAACCGGCCGCGGCCGAGCGGCTGGTCGATGTGGTGGCCGCGGCGGGGGCGGAGTGCCAGGTCGGTATCGCCGATCAACTGTCCACCGCGGTCTTCGCGGCCAGGGCGGGCCGGATCGTCGAGCCGGGCCAGGATGCCTCGTTCCTGTCCGGGCTGTCGATCCGGCAGCTGGCCACCGAGCCCGCCCTGGCCGCACCCGGCCGGGAGGATCTGTCGGATCTGCTGTGGCGGATGGGTATTCGGACCCTGGGGCAGTTCGCGGCCCTGCCCCGAACCGATGTGGCCTCCCGGTTCGGGGCCGATGCGGTGGTGGCGCACGCCTTCGCCCGCGGTGAGCCGGACCGGGGGCCGTCGGGGCGGGATCCGGCGGCCGAACTCGACGCGGTGATGGACTGCGACCCGCCGATCGAGCGGGTGGACGCCGCGGCCTTTGCCGGTCGCTCGCTGGCCGGTGTCCTGCATCGCAGCCTTGAGGCGGCGGGTGTCGGGTGTACCAGGCTGGCCATCCATGCCGTCACCGCCAACGGCGAAGAGCTGGAGCGGGTCTGGCGGTGCGCGGAACCGTTGACCGAGGACGCCACCGCGGACCGGGTGCGCTGGCAGTTGGACGGTTGGCTGAACCGCCGCAGCGACGAGCGCCCCACCGCGCCGATCACCGTGCTGAGGCTGCGCCCGGTGGAGGTGGTGTCTGCCGCGGCGTTGCAGTTGCCGCTGTGGGGTGGCATCGGGGAGGAGGACCGGCTGCGCGCCCGGCGTGCCCTGGTGCGGGTTCAGGGGCTGCTCGGCCCGGAGGCGGTGCAGGTGCCGGTGCTCAGCGGGGGGCGGGGCCCGGCCGAACGCATCACCTTCACGCCGCTGGGGGATGAGCCGGTGCCGCGGGCCGATCCACGCCAGCCCTGGCCCGGCCGGCTGCCCGAACCCTCGCCGACGGTCCTGCTCGACGACCCGGTGGAACTTCTTGATCTGCAGGGCAATCCGGTGCGGGTCACCAACCGTGGCATGTTCTCGGCGGATCCGGCTCGGCTGGCCGGGGCGGGTCAACGAGACGGCAGCCTGTGCTGGTGGGCCGGGCCGTGGCCGGTCGACGAACGATGGTGGGATCCGGACAACCGGGGGGCGGGGCGGACTGCGCGGGCCCAGGTGTTGCTGAGCCAAGGAGACGGGGACGACGGCGGCCTGGCTCTGCTGCTGTGTTACCGGCAGCGGCGCTGGTACCTGGAGGGCGCCTATGAGTAACCGCGAACGTGAGCTCGTGTTCGAGATTTCCGCCGAATCTCGACAACAAGCTCACAGTGGGCGCAACGAACCGGCGAACGCGCCGACCCGGTCGATGAACCGGTCGAAGAACACCGCCGGATCCACACCGACGCCGATCAGTGCATTCGGGCGGCGGCCCCAGTGCCCGCGCCAGTCGGCCACCGTCATACCGCGGGTCAGTGCGCCGGTCAGTTCGACGTCGACGGTGCTCTCGCGGCACTGCACCAAGTCCGGGTCGAGTGCCACCGCGGCGGCCAGCGGATCGTGCAGGTGGGCCAGATACCCGTCGCCGGTGTCGAAATGGAACTCGAAGTAGAACCGCATCGCGTCCTCGATCACGCGGAGCAACGGGTTACCCGACGCCGACCGACCGCCCCGGGCATCGCTCACACTCATCGGTGCCGACGGTGCACCGGCCGTGGCCGCCAACCGGTTCAGCAGCGCGGGTGTCAACGCGATGTGCTCGGTGACGTTGAGGCCGAGCACGATCGGCAGGTGCGCGGGATCTGCCGCGCTCCAGCCGCCGAACACCTCGGCGGCGGACTCCGGGTCGACGCTGATGTTCCATTCCGAGACCGGTGTGGTGTTGCCCTTGTAGTCGAAGGTGCCGCCCATGATCACCAGGCGGCGCAACAGCCTCGGCAACTCGGGCTCGGCGCGCATGGCCAGCGCCAGATTGGTCAGCGGCCCGGTGGCCAACCCGATCAGCTCACCCGGGTGGGCGTGCGCCGCGCGCACCCAGGCCTGCGCGGAGTCGTAGGCGGTGAGAGGCCGGTCGCCGGCCGGTAGTTCGGCATAGCCGAGACCCGAGGGGCCGTGGGTGTCCTCGGCGGTGCGCAGCGGTCCGCTCAGCGGATGCTCGGAGCCCTTGGACACCGGGATCGCATCCGCCCCGCACAACCGCAGCAGGCCCAGGTTGTTGGCGCAAACCGCGTCCACCGGAACGTTTCCCGCGGTCGAGGCGATGCCCACCAGCCGAGCCTCCGGGCTGGCCAGCAGGTACACCAGCGCCATCGCATCGTCGACGCCGGTATCCACATCGGCGAATACGGGCATAGATGATTGGCCGTTCACCCGACCAACGATAGGGCCTACCAGTGCACCCCGGGGACCAGCCGCACCGCGAGCTTGACCGGCCGCGTCACCGCACGCGGCACCCGCAGGGAGCGACCGGTACGGGCCGGCCGCCTGGGCCGGCGTTCGGGGGCGGGCTCGGCGGCGGCCACCCCGCGGGCCGCCGCCGAATCCGGATAGCCGAGATAGAGCTGGTGCAGCACGCGGCGCGACAGTTTCGGGGTCAGGTAGTTGCCGAAATCGGCGAACGTGCCCAGCGGGGTGTCGATCCGGACCGGCTTGTCGACCAGGCCGCGCACCACCATCGCCGCGGCATGCTCGGCCGAGATCGGCGGCACCGGGTTGAGCCGGCGGGACGGGGCGATCATCGGGGTCCTCACCAGCGGCATGTGGATGTTGGTGAAGGTGATGTGGTCGGAAAGGGTTTCGGTGGACACCACATCGGAGAACGCATCCAGTGCGGCCTTGGTCGGCAGGTAGGAGCTGTACTTCGGGGTGTTGGCCTGAACCCCGGCGCTGGACACGTTGACCACATGACCGAACCGGCGTTCGCGCCAGTGCGGCAGCAATGCCAGCACCATCCGCACCGCGCCGAAGTAGTTGACCGCCATCACCCGCTCGTAGTCGTGCAGCCGGTCGGTCGAGTTCGTCACGGACCGGCGGA
Organism: Mycobacterium sp. NPDC003449; assembly: GCF_053588415.1. Lineage (NCBI taxonomy): Bacteria > Bacillati > Actinomycetota > Actinomycetes > Mycobacteriales > Mycobacteriaceae > Mycobacterium > Mycobacterium sp. NPDC003449. The sequence continues at coordinate 46,980 of NZ_JBSFPX010000016.1, read as the reverse complement.
TGGACCGGCCGGCGTTGTTGACCAGATAATCGACATGGCCGAACCGGCCGAGAATGTCCTTGACGGTGTGCTCGACCGATGCCGAATCGGTGACGTCGCAGGTGAACGCGTAGGCCTGACCGCCGGCCGCCCGGATCTCGGCGACCAGATCGTCGAGTGCGTCGGCATTGCGGGCCAGCGCGAAGACACAGGCGCCGCGCTCGGCGACCGCGATCGCCGAGGCCCGGCCGATGCCGCTGGACGCGCCGGTGATGATGACGTGCCTGCCGACCAGCGGCCCGGCCGGATCGTCGCGGCGGGCCCGGTCCGGATCCAGATGCTCGGCCCAGTACTCCCACAATTTCGGTGCGTACGAGGCGAATTCGGGCATCGCGATCCCGGTGCCGCGCAACGCCCGCTCGGTGCGCTCGGCGGTGAACGTCGGCATCAGGTCGACGACGTCGAGCACCTCGCCGGGGATGCCCAGCTGGGTGGCCACCATATTGCGGACCACCTTGGTGCGCCCGCGGGCCCTGGTCACCGGCGCGGCCGCAACCCGCGGCAACGAACCGCGCAACGGCGGCAGCCCGGCCGCCTCGGCGATCCCGCGGTAGATGCCGCGCAGCCCAATGGTTTTCGGTGCGGTCAGGTGGAACGTCTCGCCGTCGCGGCCATCGGTGTGCATGAGGTGCACCACCGCGTCGACGACATAGTCCACCGGGACGATATTGGTGCGGCCGGTGTCGGGCAGCATCACCGGGGTGAACCGCGGCAGCGCGGCGAGCCGGGACAGCACCCCGAAGAAGTAGTACGGGCCGTCGACCTTGTCCATCTCGCCGGTGACCGAGTCGCCGACCACCACCGCGGGCCGGTAGACGCGGTAGCGCAGCCCCGCCTGCGACCGCACCAGCATCTCGGCCTCGAACTTGGTCTGGTGATACGGCGTGGGCAGGTCCTGGGCGACGTCGAAGTCGTCCTCGGTGAACACGCCCCGGTGATCGCCCGCCACCGCGATCGAGGACACATGGTGCAACGTGGCGTCCAGTCGCCGGGCCAGGCCGATCACCGCCCTGGTGCCCTCGACATTGGCGGCCCGCTGCTCGGCCTCGTCGACGGTGATGTCGTAGATCGCCGCGCAGTGCACCACATGGCTCACGTCGCCCAGCTCGGCGATATCGGCGTCGCTGAGTCCCAGGTCGGCCGCGGTGAGGTCGCCGACCAGCGGTTTCGCCCGATCGCCCCAGTCCTGCGCCAGCCGCTCGAAGCGGGTCAGCGATTCGCGACGCACCAACACCCACACCTCGGCGCCGGGGTCACGGGACAGGATCCGGGACACCACGCGGCGGCCGATAAACCCGGTACCGCCGGTAACGACATAGCGCATGCGAGCTATCGTGGCCCTAGATCGGGCCTACGTCAATTTCCAGGGCCGGTCTCGTACTCTCGCGTCGAGCGTTGCATCGATGTCATCTACGACACGAAGCTGAGGCGAGCCGTCCGCGGACCCGAGACTTTCGGCGCAGCGGCGTCGGTTCGCGCATCACCACTTTCGGGTACATCGCGGACTCAGTCTGGAGGGCGTGGGGCAGCGGGTCGGGAGTCCGGATCCTGGCAAGTCGGTCGGCTGCCGCCGGGCCGTGTGGACAGTTCTACGGTATCCATTTCTGTGCTGGCCGGTCGTGTACGGTCGTATAAGTGGGGGCTTCCACCACTTATTTTCGACCCGAAGGGAGCCACTGTTGGCGGCTCAAGAAATCATCGAAGCTACGCGCAAATCGCTGGCGCCGGTCGGATTTTCCATGCCCAGTATCGGCCTGACCACGGTGCCTGCGGTGGATCTACAGCGTGCTGCCGTGCGCAGATTGGAGAAGGTCGGGTACCAGAATGGCTGGGCCAACGAGGGCGTCGGAGCCAAAGACGTGTTCGTTCAGCTCGCAATTTTGCTTGCAGAGACTGAACGTATGGTCTTCGGAACCTCGGTCAGCCCTATGTGGGCACGGCCCCCAATGGTCGCTCACGCCGCTTCCCGACAACTGGCCGAGGCATACCCCGGGCGTTTCGTTCTCGGCCTTGGCGCAGGTTACGACTTCATGGCCTCGATGGTGGGCCTGGAGTACGGAAGTCCGCTGCGCAGTCTGCGTACCTACGTTTCGCGCATGCCAGAACCGACGCCGGTAGTTGAGGCCCCACCGGTCAACTATGCAACCCTGCTTGCCGCCAATGGGCCTAAATCCATCACGCAAGCAGTTGAAATCGCCGACGGCGTCCTGCCGACGTTGATACCGCCGGCGTACACGAGGCAGATACGGTCAATTCTGGGCCCGGATAAATTGCTTGTAGTCGGACTGACTGCATTCATCGACGACGACGAGGCTGCGGCCAGGGCCGCAGCCTCAGCCAATATCACCCGCTCCCTCGGGTTTCCGCAATCGCCGTATGCGCGGAACCTCGAGCGACTGGGCTACACCGAGCAAGAACGGACTGACGGGTCCCGACGCCTCATCGACGACATCACCGCATACGGCTCACCTGGCTCCGTCGCGGCTGCGGTCCGACGCCATCTCGATGCGGGTGCCGACCACGTGATACTTCAGCCCGTGGCAGCTACTTTCGCCGAAGTGATTGACCGACTTGAGAAAGTCGCCGTCGAGGTAACTGCGATCCGGCGATCAGCGAGTTAGCCCGGTACCGGGGGTGGTGCAATCCCCTCGATCGTCAATCGGAACAAACGATCAATCCCGACGGGGCCGTGCTCGGCCGCCACCGCGATGGCGCCGGCGAGCAGCAGTAGCTCGGTGATCGTTATATCGGTGCACACCACACCTGAACCGTGCGCGCGTTCGAGTAGCGGCGCGCCGGCATCGGCAAGGATCTGCAGGCATGACTCAGTGCGTTCCCGGCCAACCGGCCCATTGGCCTCCAGCAGTGCATCAGCGAGGCCGCGGGTATCGGCCAGATGGGCACACACTGAGTGCAACCACGCAATCAGTGCATCTCGAGGCGCGGCATTCTCCGCAACACGGGATACCTCATTGCTCAGTGACCGAACTCGTTCGGCGAAAACCGATTCGAGGAGATCCCACCTCGACGGAAAGTGGCGATGCAGAGTAGCCGATCCGACACCAGCGCTCTGAGCGATCTCCTCGAGGGAGGCATACGCTCCGTCGCGCATGAATATTGGTGCAGCTGCCGCCACGATCAGATTCTTGCTGCGCTGTGCATCGGCACGCAATGGCCGTTTCATGCCGTCTCTGCGGACCGTGCTGCCTTTCATGGCTTGGCTCCCACCGTGACGGGCGTAATCGCCCTATTTTAGGTCGGGTCGATACAGGGTGCGATCCTGGGTGCCTTTCTCCCGGCGACTATCGACAACGGCATGTCACTTCTCGGTGTGTCCGGTTATGCCCAGAATGTTGCCTGGCATATGAGACGGAACTTGAGAACCTGCGTCAACCGGGCTGTCGACCGGGCCTTCCAAGCGGCTATCGTCCGACCCATGCCCATCAATCCCAACGCCATCGGCGAAACGACCGAACCGCACCAGTTCCAATGGACCGACCGGGACACCCTGCTGTACGCGGTCGGGGTGGGCGCCGGAACCGGGGATCTGGCGCTCACCACCGAGAACAGTCACGAGATCGAGCAGCAGGTACTGCCGACGTACGCGGTGATCGCCTGCTCACCGTTCGCGGCGGCCGCCAAGATCGGGACCTTCAACTTCGGCATGCTGCTGCACGGTTCGCAGGAGATCCGGGTGTTCAAACCGCTGCCGCCGGCCGGGAAACTGACCGTGGTCGCCGAGGTCGCCGACATCCAGGACAAGGGTGAGGGCAAGAACGCGGTGGTGATGCTCAAGGGCGTCGGCACCGATCCGGACAGCGGTGACGTCATCGTCGAAACGCTCACCACGGCGGTGATCCGCGGTGAGGGCGGCTTCGGTGGACAGCCCGGCCAACGTCCCGCCGCCCCGGCGATTCCCGATCGCGAGCCCGACGCTCGGGTGGCCCTGCCCACCCGCGAGGACCAGGCGCTGCTCTACCGGCTGTCCGGGGACCGCAACCCGCTGCACAGCGATCCGTGGTTCGCCAAGAATCTCGCCGGCTTCCCCAAACCGATCCTGCACGGCCTGTGCACCTACGGCGTGGCCGGGCGCGCGCTGGTCGCCGAACTCGGCGGCGGGGACGCGACCAAGGTCCACGCGGTGGCGTCGCGGTTCACCTCGCCGGTGTTCCCGGGCGAGACGCTGACGACGTCGATCTGGCGCACCGAACCCGGGCGGGCGGTGTTCCGGACCGAGGCGGCCAACCCGGACGGTTCGGGCGCCCGGCTGGTTCTGGAGGACGGGGCCGCCGAATACAGCGGTTAGGGCCGCGGGGCGTCGATTTCGGCCGAACCGCTGCTAACCGCATCCACGGGTTGACAGGATCGTTCCCAGTACGGTCGCACGGTCCGTGCGGGATTGGTGGTGACAGATGACGAAACTGGTCGTGGGCTACCTCGCCACCCCGGGCGGTGCCGATGCCCTGGCGCTGGCCGTCCGATTCGCCAGAACTCTGGATGCCGAGGTCGAGGTCTGCATCGTGCTGCCGCCCGATACCAGGCTGCCCGGCCTGGTGCCGAAGGGCGGATATGAGGACCTGCTGGCCGAGCAGGGGCAGCGCTGGCTGGACGACGCCCTGGCGACGGTGCCCGACGACGTTGTCGCACACGGCCATCTGAGCTTCGACGAATCGTTCACCGACGGGCTGATTCGCGAGGCGCTGGGCCTTGAGGCGGTCGCGATCGTGGTCGGCGGGTCCGGCGGTGGTCTGGCCGGCAGCTATTCGCTGGGTTCGGTGGTCAGCGAGCTGCTGCACTCGTCGCCGGTTCCGGTGGCGGTGGCGCCGCGTGGGACCAGGGACTCCGCGGTCGAACGGGTACGGGAGGTCACCTGCGCGATCGGCCGGCGCCAGGGCTCGGACCTGTTGCTGGACACCGCGGTCCGGGCCAGCCGTGCCGCAGGGACCCCGCTGCGGCTGGTATCGCTGGTGGCGCTGGACCCGACGTTCGGCTCGCTGCGCTCCGACGACGAGGCGGTGCGCGAGCACGCGTCGGGCCATGCCCGCGAGACCTTGGAGGCCGCGAAGAGTGAACTGCCCGAGGGGTTCCCGGTGACGTCGACGATCGTCAACGGGCCCACCGTCGAGGCCGCGGTGCAGCGGTTGGACTGGCAGGACGGCGACGTCATCATGGTCGGATCCAGCCGGCTCAGCGCCCCGAGACGGATCTTCCTCGGATCGACCGCGGCGAAGATGCTGCGGGTGCTGGATGTGCCGATGGTGGTGGTGCCAAGAGACGAGCGCAAGGACGGCGAGTCATGACCGAATCCGCTTCGGAATCCGAGTCGCACCGCAGGCTGGAACTCGCCGAGCAGTCCGCCGGGCTGGTCGGTAAGGGCCTCGCGGCGGGCAAGGTGGGCACCTTCTCCGGTGCCATCCTCGGGATCTCGTCGGTGGCGCCCGGCTACACCCTGACCGCCAGCATCGGCCTCATCGTGGCGGCGGTCGGGCTGAAGATGCCCGCCATCCTCATCGCCGGGTTCGTTCCGATGTTCCTGACCGCATACGCCTACCGCGAGCTCAACTCCAGCGCCCCGGACTGTGGCGCGTCGTTCACCTGGTCCACCAAGGCATTCGGCCCCTACGTCGGGTGGATGTGCGGCTGGGGCATGGTGGTGGCGACCATCATCGTGCTGTCGAACCTGGCGGCCATCGCGGTGGAGTTCTTCTACCTGTTCATCGGCCGGGTGGCCGGCAACCCCTCGATCGCCGACCTCGCGTCGAACAAGGCCGTCAACATCATCACCACCCTGGTGTTTCTGGCGATCGCCACCGGGGTCGCCAGCCGCGGGATCACCACCAGCGAGCGCGTGCAGTACGTGCTGGTCGGCTTCCAGATGGTGGTGCTGGCGGTCTTCGTGGTGCTGGCGTTCGTCCACGTCGGCAGCGGCGATGCGCCCGCGGGCCTGGCCTTCGACCTCGACTGGTTCAACCCGTTCACCGGACTTGCGTTGAGCGCCTTCGTGGTCGGGCTGACCGGGTCGATCTTCGCGTTCTGGGGCTGGGACACCTGCCTGACCCTTGGCGAGGAGTCGAAGGACCCGACCAGGGTGCCGGGCCGGGCGGGTCTGTTGTGCGTGCTGTCGATCCTGGCGACCTACCTGTTGGTCGCGGTCGCGGTGATGATGTACGCCGGGGTGGGGGAAACCGATCTGGGACTGGGCAATCCGGACAACGCGGAGAACGTGTTCGCGGCGCTCGCCGATCCGGTGATGGGCACCTGGGCGGGGCCGCTGCTGTTCCTGGCCATCCTGGCGTCATCGGTGGCCAGCCTGCAGACCACATTCCTGCCCGCGGCCCGTGCGATGCTGGCGATGGGCGCCTACCAGGCGTTCCCGCCGCGCTTCGCCGCGGTCAGCCCGCGCTATCTGGTTCCGAGCTTCTCGACCGCCACGGCCGGTGTGGTGACCGGGGTGTTCTACACGGTGGTGAGCCTGCTGTCGGAGAGTGCGCTGCTGGATACCATTGCCGCCCTTGGCATCATGATCTGCTGGTATTACGGCATCACCGCGTTCGCCTGCATCTGGTACTTCCGGCACGAGCTGTTCACCAGCGTCCACAACGTGGTGTTCAAGTTCCTCTTCCCGTTGCTCGGCGGCCTCATGCTGGCGGTGGTGTTCGTGATCTCGATCGGCGAGAGCATGAATCCGGAGAACGCCAGCGGCGCCGCGATCGGCGGTGTCGGGCTGGTGTTCTTCATCGGCTTCGGTGTGCTGCTGCTCGGCGCGGTGCTCATGTTCGTCTGGCGGTCGCGCAGCCCGGAGTTCTTCCGGGGTGAGACGCTGCACCGCGACACCCCGTCGCTGGTGGAGTAGGCACCCCGAATTCGACGAAAACGCGGCGCGCGCAGAGCGTTTGCGACGTTTACGTCGAACTCGGTGTGGGGGTGGCTCCTCAGATGCCGGACGTGCCGGTGTTGTGCGCTAGCTCGAACGGGTCGAGCAGGTCCCACACGGTGGTGAACGCGCCCTGCTTCAGCTCCGCACCGGGGGTCTCCAGGTTGAGCAGATCCGCGGCGATGTCGTAGCCGTAGTACGCGGCCGATCCGATCGGCAGGGTCTTGATCAGCTCGTTGATGATGATCTGCCGGGAATCCCGTGCCGCGGAGTCGTCCCCGACCGCGGGCGCCAGGTTCGGCAGGATCTTGGCGACCGGGATGACGGCGTTGACCCACGGCACCATCTGGGTACCCCGGTAGATCTGCTCGGTGGCCTCCCGGATGAACGGGTCGAACGCGTCCAGGGCCTGCGGGGTGACGTTGATCAGGCTGTCCCGCAACTGCATGATCGGCTCGGGAATGTCGGTCGGCTCGGGCTCCTCGGCGTCGGGCCGCAACGGGTTGGGGCTCCACGGGGCATCGGCGGTGGTGTCGACCTGGGACTCGACCGCGGTCCTTACGGTCGGAATCTTGCCGACGGGCTTCGCGTCGGGCTCCTCGGCCGACTCGTCGGCGGGTTTCGGGGTGGCCGCCGGCTTCGGCGCGAACAGGTTCCTGAGCCGCTCGGCCTGCTCGGACTCGAAGGCCGCCCCGTTCGGCTTGGCGGGCCTGGTGGTGGGCTTGTCGGGTTTGGCGCCGGCCTTGTTCAGCGAATCCGAGATCGACTTGGACACCGAGCCGACGGTGCGGTTGACCTGTGAGCTGACGTGCGAGACGGCCTTCTCGGTGGTCTTCTGGATGCCGTCGTTGATCTTCGACAGCGGCTTGGTCCGCTCGGATTTCGTCCGGTCCGGCTTTTGGGCGCCGGTCTTCTTCGGCCCGGTGTTTGGGCTCGAGCTGCTCGTCGACTCCTTGCCCGCCGACCCGCTGTCGGTTGAGTCGGCATGGGCGGTTCCCTGGCCCGCCGCGGCCACGGCCGCACCGACACCCACCGCGACCGCCACACCACCGACGTAGCCGACGTACCTCGTTGACGCCATTACCGTCCCTTCACAGCCGATCCCCAGCCCAGAGGGATCGTAGGGGGTGGGAGCCGATTCGGCAGTGCGTAGCTTCCGCTACACCTTTTTGCCGCCGTCGACCCGCACCGTCGCGCCCGTGACGAACGAGGCCCGGTCGCTGCACAGCCACGCCGCGGCCTGTGCGATCTCCACGGGCCTGGCAGCGCGGCGCAGCGGGGTGTCGGCGATGAGACTGTCGAGGGTGCCCGGGCTGGCGTCGTCCCATTCCTGGATCATGTCGGTCAGGGTCGGGCCGGGTGCCACGCCGTTGACCCGGATGCCCTCGGGACCGTAGCTGACAGCGGCCGATTCGGTGAGGCTGTTGACGGCCCGCTTCATCGCGCCGTAGGCCGGCAGATCGGGGTTGCTGTGGAAGCTGCCGATACTGGAATTATTCACGATGGCACCGGTTTTCGCAGTGGCACGGATCGCGGTGACCTCGGCCGATAGCGCCAGCCACACGCCTTTGAGGTTAACGGTGTAGACGTGGTCGAAGTCGGCTTCGGTCATCTGGTCGAGTGGTCCCGGCGGTTGGATCGTCGCGCCGTTGTTGAAGGCGATGTCGAGCCGGCCCCACAGGTGGACAGCGTGTTGTACGGCGGCCCGCACGCCGGGCCCGCCAGTCAGGTCGCATACCACGTATTCGGCGGTGCCTCCGGCCGCCCGGATGTCCTCGGTGACCGTCTTGAGCTGGCTCTCGGTCCTGGCGGCCAGCAGGACGTTGGCGCCCTCGACGGCGAACAGCCGCGCGGCGGCCGCACCGATGCCGCGGCCCGCGCCGGTGATGAATGCGATCTTGCCGTCCAACAGGCCGGTTTTCGTCGGAGAAGTCATGGTGACGAGCGTGCATGGTCCCGAAGACCATAGCCAGGTAGCGGTGATACCTGGCTTGGCCCGGTGTGGCCGGCAAAGGCGGGGGACAATGGAAGCCGTGGACAAGCGTGAACTGGGCGCGTTCCTACGCAGCCGGCGTGAGCGGATCAGGCCCTCCGATGTGGGCCTGCCGGTCGGCCCGCGCCGCCGCACGCCGGGCCTGCGGCGCGATGAGGTCGCGCACCTGGCGTATATCTCGACCGAGTACTACACCCGGCTGGAGCAGGCCCGCGCCCCGCACCCGTCGGGTGAAGTCCTGTCGGGTCTGGTTCGGGCACTGCGGCTCTCGGATGCCGAGCGTGTGCACCTGTACCTACTGGCCGGCGTCGAGCCGCATCGACCGACCGGTCCGCCGCGGGTGGTTCGCCAGAGCATCCTCGATCTGTTGCGGCGGCTGCCTCAGGCCGCGGCGATCGTGGTGTCGGCGACCTACGAGGTGATCGCCTGGAACGACCTGGCCTGCGCGCTGATGGAGGATTTCTCGGCGCTGTCGCGCCGGGACCGCAATCTGGTGCGCCGGGCCTTCCTGGGACCCCCGTCACCGGGCGGGCAGCGGCTGTACGGCGTGTCCGATGCCGATGTGTTCGCCCGCACCTGCGCCCAGAACCTGCGTGCCACCGTGGCCCGCTACCCCGACGATCCCGAGACGATCGAGTTGATCACCGAATTACGTTCCGGCAGTTCCGAGTTTGCCCAGCTGTGGGATTCGCACGATGTCAACGCCAGGCCGATGCTGTGCAAGACGTTCGCCCATTTGACGGTCGGGCCGATCGCGGTCAACTGCGATGTGCTCGACATCGCTGACCGGGACCAGCGGATGTACATCTACACGCCGGACCCCGGTTCGCCGGCCGAGGAGGCATTGCGGCTGCTGGCGGTGCTCGGCACCCAACGCATGGATGTGCTCGGCTGACGCTTCGAACGTTTGTTCGATACACTGGGCCGGTGGGTTGGCACAACGGGCCACCGAGCTGGGCCGAGATGGAGCGGGTGCTTACCGGCAAGCCGCGGCGATCCGGGCTGCCGCTGGAGCAGGCCGGTGACGGTGGGGACAGTCCGGCCTGGTCGCGTAAGCGCGTGCGGTACCAACCGCCCGAGGTGGCCCGCGGCGGTGGAGCAATCCGCTACGCCGAGTTGCATGCGCATTCGGCCTACAGCTTTCTCGACGGGGCGAGCACGCCGGAGGAGTTGGCCGAGGAGGCCGCCCGGCTGGGTCTGCGGGCCGTCGCGCTGACCGATCACGACGGGCTCTACGGTGTGGTGCGGTTCGCCGAGGCGGCCCGCGAACTCGACGTGGCCACGGTGTTCGGTGCCGAGCTGTCCCTGGGCAACACCCCGCGCACCGAACATCCCGACCCGCCCGGCCCGCACCTGCTGGTGCTGGCCCGCGGGCCCGAGGGATACCGGCGGCTGTCCCGGGAGATCGCCGGGGCGCACCTGGCCGGCGGGGAGAAGGGTAAACCCCGCTACGACTTCGACGGGCTCACCGAGGCCGCCGGCGGGCATTGGCACATCCTCACCGGGTGCCGTAAAGGTCATGTCCGCCAGGCATTGTCGGATGGCGGTCCGGAGGCCGCGAGCAAAGCGCTCGCCGAGCTGGTGGACCGGTTCGGGGCCGATCGGGTGAGTGTCGAGCTCACCCATCACGGTCAACCCCGTGACGACGAACGCAACGCCGTGCTGGCCGAGTTGGCACCCCGGTTCGGCCTCGACGTCGTCGCCACCACCGCCGCACATTTCGCCGTCCCCGACCGGGGACGGCTGGCCATGGCCATGGCGGCGATCCGGGCCCGCAACTCGATGGACGCCGCGGCCGGCTGGCTGGCCCCGCTCGGCGGGGCGCACCTGCGCTCGGGGGAGGAGATGGCCCGGCTGTTCGGCACCGAGATCACCACGGCAGCGGCAGATCTGGGAGAGCAGTGCGCGTTCGGGCTGGCGCTCATCGCCCCGCAGCTGCCCCCGTTCGACGTGCCCGCCGGGCATACCGAGGACAGTTGGCTGCGGCACCTGGTGATGGCGGGTGCGGCCGAGCGCTATGGTCCGGTCGGGAACGCCGAGAAGGCCTATGCGCAGATCGAGCATGAGCTGAGGATCATCGAACAGCTGAAGTTCCCCGGCTACTTCCTGGTGGTGCACGACATCACCCGGTTCTGCCGCGACAACGACATCCTGTGTCAGGGTAGGGGTTCGGCGGCCAACTCGGCGGTCTGCTATGCGCTCAAGGTCACCAACGTCGACCCGATCGCCAACGAGCTGCTGTTCGAACGGTTCCTGTCCCCGGCCCGCGACGGACCGCCCGATATCGACATCGACATCGAATCCGACCTGCGGGAGAAGGCCATCCAGTACGTCTATGAGCGTTACGGACGGGAGTACGCCGCCCAGGTGGCCAACGTCATCACCTACCGCGGCCGCAGTTCGGTCCGCGATATGGCCAGGGCACTGGGGTTCTCCCAGGGACAGCAGGACGCCTGGAGCAAGCAGATCAGCCGGTGGAACGGTAGACCGGACTCGCCCGACGTCGAAGACATCCCCCAGTCGGTGGTCGACCTGGCCGGCCAGATCGCCAATCTGCCACGGCATCTGGGCATTCATTCCGGTGGCATGGTCATCTGTGACCGACCGATCGCCGACGTGTGCCCGGTGGAATGGGCAAGGATGGAGAATCGCAGCGTCCTGCAATGGGATAAAGATGACTGTGCAGCAATCGGATTGGTGAAGTTCGATCTGCTCGGGCTCGGCATGCTCTCGGCGCTGCACTATGTCATCGACCTGGTCGACGAGCACAAGGGCGTCAAAGTCGACCTGGCGAAGCTGGACCTGAGCGAGCCCGCGGTCTACGAGATGCTGCAGAAGGCCGATTCGGTCGGGGTGTTCCAGGTGGAGTCCCGGGCTCAGATGGCCACCCTGCCGCGGCTGAAACCCCGCGAGTTCTACGATCTGGTGGTCGAGGTGGCGCTGATCCGCCCGGGGCCGATCCAGGGCGGCTCGGTGCATCCGTACATCCGGCGGCGCAACGGACAGGAAGAGGTGACCTACGACCACCCGTCGATGGAATCTGCGTTGCGGAAAACGTTGGGGATACCGCTGTTCCAGGAACAGCTCATGCAACTGGCGGTCGACTGTGCGGGCTTCACCCCGGCCGAGGCCGACCAGTTGCGCCGGGCGATGGGGTCAAAACGGTCCACCGAGAAGATGCGACGGCTGCGCGGCCGGTTCTACGACGGGATGCGCGACCGCCACGGCATCACCGGCGAAATGGCCGAGCGGATCTACGAGAAGCTGGAGGCCTTCGCGAATTTCGGTTTCCCGGAGAGTCATTCGCTGAGCTTCGCATCGTTGGTGTTCTACTCGTCATGGTTCAAACTGCACCACCCCGCGGCGTTCTGCGCGGCGCTGTTGCGAGCCCAGCCGATGGGGTTCTACTCGCCGCAGTCGCTGGTCGCCGATGCCCGCAGGCACGGGGTGACGGTCCGGGGTCCGGATGTCAACGCCAGCCTGGCCTACGCCACGCTGGAGAACTCCGGTCTGGAGGTGCGGCTGGGGCTCGGCGGTGTCCGCCACATCGGCGACGAGCTGGCCCAGCGGATGGTAGACGAGCGAGACGCCAACGGGCCGTTCGCAAACCTGCTGGATCTGACCGGTCGGGTGCAGCTGTCGGTCCCGCAGACCGAGGCGCTGGCCACCGCGGGTGCGCTCGGCTGCTTCGGGATCACCCGCCGCGAGGCGTTGTGGGCGGCGGGTGCGGCCGCCACCGAGCGGCCGGACCGGCTGCCGGGGGTGGGGTCGTCATCGTCGATCCCGGCGCTGCCCGGCATGAGCGCACTCGAGCTGTCCGCCGCCGACGTATGGGCCACCGGCATCTCGCCGGACAGCTATCCCACCCAGTACCTGCGCGCCGATCTCGACGCGCTGGGCGTGATCCCCGCGGACAGGTTGCTGGCGGTCCCCGACGGCACCCGAATCCTGGTGGCCGGAGCGGTGACTCACCGGCAGCGTCCGGCTACCGCGCAGGGGGTGACATTCATGAACCTGGAGGACGAAACCGGCATGGTCAACGTGCTGTGCGCACCGGGAGTGTGGACGCGCCACCGCAAACTGGCCCAGACGGCTTCCGCGCTGATCGTGCGGGGCATCGTGCAGAACGCCACCGGTGCGGTCACCGTCCTCGCCGACCGGATGGCGCCGGTCAACCTCAGGGTCGGGTCCCGGTCCCGCGATTTTCGCTGAGCCTATGCTCCGGCGGTGCGCACCCGGTCCTCCAGCCCGGTCCGCAGCAACGACCATGCGAGCCGCCGTGCCTCGACGGTTCTCTCCTGCAGCAGGCGTTGAACTGCGGGAATCGGATTGGGCTGCGGGGCAGTCCCTTCGATCACGCCGGCCTGGACCTCCTCGGCCACCGTGATCGCCATCAGAACGGCCTCGTTGACCCGGTCGAGGGCCTGTTGCAGGCGGTCGTCCTGGCACAGCAGGTGGGCGTTGTCGAGTTCGACGGACACATCGTTGACCACCTGGCTGATCTGTTCGAAGATCGCGTTCATCGCCTGCTCGCGTTCGTCACGGTCGCCGAGCCGCAGGGTTCTCGCGCCCTCGCTCCACAGCACCGCCAGCATCCGGGTCTGTGTCCCGACACTGCGTGACACCTCGATGACCGCCTGCTTCTGCAGGTGCTCGACGAGGTGGGCGCGTTCGACGCGGGCCAGTTCCTGCTGGGCGCTCAGTTCGGCGCGGTGCAGCTTCTGCTGCGCCTCGATCTCGGCCCGGTGCCATTTCTGGGTCAGGGCCAGCTCGAGCGAGGACCGCTCGTCGGCGGCGGCGAGCTCACGGCGCAGCCGTTCGGCCGCATCGGCGGTGTCCTGTCTGGCTTGGCGGGCGATGGTCAGCGTCTGCCACATCGTCACCAGCACGACCACGAATACCACGGCGCCGAAGAACCACTCGGACTTGTTCCCGAGTTCGCCAGGGCTCAGCAGGATGTACCACGCGATCGCCACGGCGCCCACTGCGCCGCAGACCAGCCAGGCGATCGTATTCCGGCGCTCCTGCGGGCCAGGGGACTGCGGGGGTTCGCTGTCGGTGACGATGACCGGGATCGGTTCGGTCCGATCGCCGGCCTGTTCCGAAGATATGGCGGCCCATGTCGATTCAGCATTTGTCGACTCAGTTGTCCCGGTCATCGTGACCTCCCATCGACCAAGCCTCCCACCGTGCCGGGTTCAGATTATGGGTACCGTGGCGGGCCGGCGCCACCGGTTACACCGCACCCGCGGGCTCCGCCGGGATCCGGTCCGATATTGACTGCCCCTAACGATGACGGGACGCCGTCGAACCGCTAGTGTCATCGGCGTACTCGCGAGCGGTGAGATCGGCTACCGCATGCCGTCGGCTGACCGTCAACGGATTTGACTGCCTGGAGGATTGAGGGCCCATGGGACAAAACGCATCGCTCGAAGGTGATTCATCGATCATCGTCAGCCTCTCCGAGGCGGCGATGCACATGTATTCGGCCGCGATCGACGCACTGCCGTTCCCGGAGGACAAGAAGTTTCACAAACGCGCCGATGTCGTGCTCTCGGGTCTGCGCAAGTTGCGCGCCGGGCTCACCGAGGCCGCGGGAAGCGGCAGGCCCTCGCCCGCGGTGGTGGTGGCGCTCAGCGGCGTTCGGCGGCGATACGACTCGCTGATGGCCCATGCCGCGACCGCTCCGGGTTCGACGCTGGGTCAGCAGATCTATGTCACCCGGATCCACCACAAGCTGTCGGCGCAGGAAGTGGCCAACGGCGCCGGGCTCCGCGACGGCCTGCTCGACGAACTCGAGGAGGGCGCAATGCCGACCGACGATGAGGCAGCGCGGATTCGGGACACCATCGCGGCCCTTGGTGGGTTGCCCGGCGACGACCACGGCATCCATGCGGTGCCGTCCCACGGTGACTTCGACCGGTCCGGCGATGAGCAGGTCAACGACTGGGACGGCGCACTGCTGACCGAGAACGCCAGCTGATCAACGCAGCGGCGCGCAACGCTGATCGGTTTGCTGTGTTGCGCTGTGGCTCACCGCTGTTCGCGCCGGCCGGCAAAGCATGGTGGTACGGAATCGGATATCAGGCGGACCGTGCGGCGGCACCGCCGCTTCGTTCCTGTGGCACCGATGCAGCCTCGCCGGGCAATGGAAGTGGCTCTACCGTCCGCAGGCCGAAGCTGTAGACGAGGGCGCCGATCACCGCGACCGCGCCCGAGACGAGGAGCGGCACCACGTATGAGCCGCCGGCCAGCGCCACCAGCGCGCCGGTGATCAGTGGCCCGCTGACGCCCGCGAGGTTCGACGCGAAGTTCTGAATGCCGGCCAGTGATGACACCTGGCGTGGGGTCGGCGCGACGTCGGCGGGCAGTGACGCGACCGACGCACCGGCGAAAACGAGGCTGGCGTAGCTCACCGAAAGCAATGCCAGCGCGACTCCGGCGCTGTCCACCAGCACGGCCGCGCCGATCACCGATGACAGCAGCAGGCCTCCGACCAGGCAGGTCTTACGCGCGCGGGTGAGCGACCAGCCGCGGCGCACCAGCGAGTCGGAGGAATACCCTCCGAGCGCGGACCCGATGATCGCCACGATCCCCGGTATGGTGCCGAAGACTCCGAGCTTGAGCAGGTCGAAACCGCGCGCCGAGACCAGGTAGCTGGGGAACCAGGTGATGAAGAAGAACAGCACGTAGTTGAGGCAGAAGAAGCCGACCATCATCGTCCACACCGTGCGGTAGAGGAACAGCGTGCGCCAGCGCACCTTCGGACCCTCGTCTGCGGTCTCGTCGGCGAAGCGGGCACCGCCCTCGACGAGCTTCGCGCGCTCCTCGGCGGTGAGTTTGGCGTGTTGGTCCGGGTCGCGGTAGGTGGCGAACCACAGCACCACCCACAGCAGCGCAAGCGCACCGGTGAACGCGAACGCCCAACGCCAGCTGGTCGCCGCGACCGCCGCCGACACGACCGGCAGTGCCAGCACCGCGCCGATCCGGGAACCGTTGTCCCACACGCTGTTGGCAAAGCTGCGTTCCGAACGCGGGAACCAATTGCTGACCACCTTCGCGCAACCGGGATAGCCGACCGACTCGCCGAGGCCGAGCACCAGTCGGGCGGCCACGAGCAGCGCGGCGTCGCGCACCAGGCCGACGCTCATGGTGACCGCGCCCCAGACGAATGCGCCCATGCCGAAAACCCGCCGCACGCCGTATTTGTCGATCAGCGCTCCGGCGGGCAACTGTGCGAGTGAGTACGTGATGAAGAACGCGCTCAGTGCGAATCCCTGTTCACCGGGGGTGAGCCGGAGGTCTTCGGACATGAAGGGCAGCGCCACGCTCAGCGTGGTCCGGTCGATGTAGTTGACGACGAACGACAGGCTGCACAACCCGGCCATGTACCAGCGCAGGTTGCGGCCAAGGGGGGACGTGGTCGACATCGGAACTCCGTTGTTTTCAGTGGTTGCGGACAAGGATGGTCGGGAACCGTAGCGGTTCACCAGTCGTGCACCGTCCCGTCGCGGCGGCGGTTGACCGGCAGGTACTTCGGGTCGTACGGGAACTTCGCCGCGGCGGTCTCGTCGACCTCCACCCCCAGCCCGGGCAGGTCGCCCGGATGCAGATAGCCCCGCGACAGCGTGTACGAGGTGTGGAAGACCTCGCTCGCCGGCTCGGCGTGGCCCATGTACTCCTGGATCCCGAAGTTCGGCACCGAAAGGCCCACCTGCAACGAGGCCGACAGCGACACCGGTGAAAGGTCGCCCGCGCCGTGCGAACCGGTGCGCACGCCGTAGAGCTCCGCGAGGGCGAAGATCCGGCGCAGGTGCGTGATACCGCCCGCGTGCGAGACCGAGGCGCGGATGTAATCGATCAAGCGCTCGGTGATCAGATGCTGGCAGTCCCAGATGGAGTTGAACACCTCGCCGACGGCGAGCGGTGTCGTCGTGTGCTGCCGTACCAGCCGCAGGGATTCCTGGTCTTCGGCCGGCGTGGGGTCTTCGAGCCAGAACAGCCGGTGTGGCTCGAGGTCGCGGCCCAGCCGGCCCGCCTCGATCGGACTGAGCCGGTGGTGCACGTCGTGCAGCAGGTGGAATCCGAAGCCGAACCGCTCGCGGAGCGCGCCAAGCATCTGCGGCACGAACCGCAGATACGGTTCGGTATCCCAGAGATCTTCCCGCGGCCGCGCACTCGAGGCCGGCTCGTACACGGCCTGGCCCTCGCCGGGAAGGCCGTACGTGGTGTCCAGTCCCGGGATGCCGGACTGCGCACGCACCGCGAGATAACCCTGGTCGAGATACCGCGCGACGTCGTCGAGCAGCTCGGGTATGTCGCCTCCGCTGGCGTGTCCGTACACCATCACGCCGTCGCGGGCGGCGCCGCCGAGCAGCTGGTACACCGGCAGCCCGGCGAGCTTGCCTTTGATATCCCACAATGCGACATCGACGGCGGCGATCGCGGTCATCGTCACCGGGCCGCGCCGCCAGTACGCCCCCTTGTACAGGTACTGCCAGACGTCCTCGATGCGGTGCGCGTCGCGGCCGAGCAGCAGCCCGCAGACGTGGTCGCGCAGGTAGGCCGCGACGGCGAGCTCGCGACCGTTCAGTGTCGCGTCGCCCCAGCCGACGACGCCTTCGTCGGTGGTCAGCTTGAGCGTCACATAGTTGCGGCCGGGCGCGGTGACGAGTACGTCGGCCGTGACGATTTTGGTCATGAGGGTGTCCTCCGGGTGGTGACTCTCCGCCATATGAGCACTGCCATACAAGTACTGGAATACGTCGACTGTCAAGGGGTTGCCGCCCGCTAAGGTAAGAGAATGGCCAGCGCAACAGCGAAACCGTCGGCGCGGGTGGTCGTGTACCGGGAGCTGAGGCACCGGATCGTCACCCTGCGGCTGCCGCCTGGCGCACCGTTGTCGGAGAACGAGCTCGCCGCCGAGCTGTCGGTCAGCCGCACCCCGGTACGCGAGGCGCTGCTGCTGCTCGCCGAGGAGGGGCTGGTCCAGGTCTTCCCACAGCTCGGCACGTTCGTCTCCCGCGTCGATCCGCGGCGGGTGGCCGACGCCCAGTTCGTCCGCGAGGCCGTCGAGGTCGCCTCGCTCGCCGACGCCGTCCGGCGGCTGGAGGACGGGACGCTTGCGGCGCTACGGCAGGTGCTCGACGCCCAGCGCGAGGCCGAACACGACGTCGAAGCGTTCTTCCGGCTCGACGAGGAGTTCCACCAGTTGCTGCTCGCCGCCGGCGGGCACGAGAACACCTGGCGCACCGTGGTATCGGCCAAGGCCCACCTCGATCGCGCCCGGCGACTGGGGTTGCGGATGGTCAGTCCGGTGCCCGCGCTGATCCGTCAGCACACCGCGATCGTCGATCACCTCGCGGCCGGCGACCTCGATGCGAGCGTCCAGGCGATGCGTACGCACCTGCAGCTGGTCTTCTCCGACGTCGAGCGGATCCGTAACCGATCCCCCGAACTTTTCGCCACGGACGGTGACCAGCGCCCGGTCCGCAAGACCATCACCGCCTGGGCCTGACCGGTCGCGTCTCCGCGGGCACGGCGCGCCGTCACCCTTCGGCCGGTGTGACCCAGACCTTGTCGATGCGGATCCGCAGCCGCGTGTCGTAGGCGGCCATGGCGTCGGTCAGGCCGAACCGTTCGGCGACGTCGGAATACTTCGCCCAGTACGGGCCGTCCCCGCGGGGGTCGGTGCCGGTGGCATCCACGCCCGCCTCACCGCCGATCGCGATGATCCCGCCGCCGTTGCCGTCGGAGTCCAGGTTCAGGCTCACCCGCGGATGTGTCGTCACGTGACGGACCTTGGCGGCCCCCGGCATCGTGTACACGATCAGGTCGGTGCCGTCGAAGTAGAACCAGACCAGACGCGGCACCGGCTGCCCGGATTTTGCCACGGTGGTCAGCCAGGCGTACTGATCGGATGCCAGACGCCGGGTCACGTCGGAAGTCAACTGGGGGCTCATGGAAGCGAATGTAGTCTCGCGGCATGACAGCCGAACCGACGCTGAACTTGTCAGTTGACGATCTTCTCACCACGACCCGATCGGTGCGCAAACGTCTCGACTTCGAAAAGCCGGTGCCGCGCGCGGTGCTGATGGAATGTCTGGACCTGGCTCTGCAGGCCCCCACCGGATCGAATGCGCAAGGCTGGCAATGGGTTTTCGTCGAGGATCCGGCAAAGAAGAAGGCGCTGGCCGACATCTACCGCACCAACGCGAACCCCTACCTCGATCTGCCCAAGCCCGAGCGCGGCGATATCCGCGACGACCAGATTGAGGCGGTCCAGAGCTCGGCCCGCTATCTCAACGAGAACTTCGAGCAGGCGCCGGTCCTGCTGGTGCCGTGCCTGGAGGGGCGCCCGGACGGGTCTCCGGCCGGGATGAGTGCGTCCTTCTGGGGTTCGCTGCTGCCTGCGGTGTGGAGTTTCATGCTGGCCCTGCGTTCGCGGGGATTGGGCTCGGCGTGGACGACCCTGCATCTGCTCGGCGACGGCGAGAAGCAGGCCGCCGAGGTCCTCGGCATCCCGTTCGACGGGTACGCGCAGGCCGGGCTGTTCCCGATCGCCTACACCAAGGGCACCGATTTCAAGAAGGCCAAGCGGCTGCCGGCCGAACAGTTTACCCACTGGGACAGTTGGTGAGTCAGCCCGGGGCGAGCATATCCCTCACCGGGCCCACCAGGTGATCTTCGACTGGCTCGACGATGTGCTCCGATCCGGGAGGTGAGCTCAGACGGCCCCGGCGAACCCGTGCTGGCGCCACGCCTCGTAGGCGGCCACGGCGGCGGCGTTGGACAGGTTCAGCGACCGCCGCCCGGTCAGCATCGGGATGCGCACCTGCTCGGTGATGTGCGGATCGGCCAGGGTGTCGGCGTCCAGGCCGGTGGGTTCCGGGCCGAACAGCAGCACATCGCCCGGTTGGTAGGCGACGGCGTCGAAGGATGTCGAGGTGTGTGCGGTGAAGGCGTACACCCGGGCCGGCAGCACGGCGCGCCAGGCGCCCGCCAGGTCATCGTGCACGGTCACCGAGGCCAGGTCGTGGTAGTCCAGGCCGGCGCGACGCAACTTGGGTTCGGACAGGTCGAATCCCAGCGGTCGCACCAGATGCAGTTCGCAACCCGTCGCCGCGACCATCCTGATCGCGTTTCCGGTGTTCGGGGCGATCCGCGGCGAATAGAACATGACTCTGAACAAGAGACCTGGCCCTCCCGTGGTTCGCGTTCCAGGCAGACTACGTCCAGGTCGGGCGGGCTCCGAAGGAGCATCCGGTGCAGCTGAAACGTAAGTGACTGTTGAGAATTCCTCTCAACCGTCACAGCCGAGATGGATTGCTGTCGCTGCGGGCAACCGGGTCGCCATGGCAGCAGATCCGTGTCGTGGCCAGGGGCGTCGCGGGCGGGGTGTGCGCCGCCGAACGACGGCTATCCGCTAGCCATCGCTGCGCCGTTTGCTCAGTTACCACACAACTCCGCTACGGCTCGGTCACGAACTTTGTCTGTTCAGTAAGAATTGTGGAAACGCTCGCGGCTGGCTGTCATACTCGTGCAATTGCCAGGCGTACTTACGCCCGCCCGAGCGTGGGCGGAAACAGCAGGAAGCCCTATGACGCACGCTCCAGTACTGAAATGCGGCCGCACCGCCGATAGCACGGTTGGGCGCCGATGACCGCCTTTACCCAGCTGAAACAGGCCGACGGCACCCTTGTCGACTTCACCCCGGCTCCGCCGGCACCGCCGAAACGCCCCGCACGCTGGTCGCCGGCCAACTGGCCGGTTCGGCAGAAAGTGTTCGCGATTGTTCTGGTGCCGCTGATCCTGGCGGCGACGTTCGGTGGACTGCGGATCTACTCCAGCGCCACCGAGGCCTCCGACCTCCGGCTGGCCGCCGACCGCGCCGAGATGATCCCCGACATCGACAGGTATATGGCCTCATTGCAGGACGTCATGGTGGCGGCCACCTCGGGCGGCGACAGCCAGGACGCGCTGAACACCTTCGGCGATCGCAAATCCGATCTGCAGCAGCGGCTGGATTCCACCGACGTGTCCGGCGATGTGCGGCAGGCCGTGGACAACCTGACCGGTCAGGGCCAGGAGCTGGTCGACGCGGTGACGTCGAAATCGGTCGATCTGCGGCAGGGCATCCTGACCTACGCCCCGCTGCTGCTCACCGCCGAGGCCGCGATCACCGGATCGGCGCACAGCGACGACCAGCATGTGCAGGCTCAGGTCGAGGCGCTGTCCCGGGCGATCGGCGCGCGCGGCCAGATGGCCATCCAGCAGATGCTGGTCACCCGGGGCGGTGACCAGCCCGAACCGGTGCTGCGCACATCGATGATCACGATGGCGGGCACCGAACCGTCGACCGTGTCGGCGCTGACCAAGCTGCTGGGCGGAGCGTCCGACGACGCGGCGACGCTGCGCGGTGAGATGGTCAAGCGGATGGGGATGATGTCCAACCCGAGCGTCCCGCTGGTGGGCAATCCCGACCTGCTGGCCTCGCTGCAGGCCACCAACAAGATCGCCGAGCAGATCATCGACGACACCACGACGGCCGTTCCCGCCGCGCTCGAGGCCGAGGCCGACAACGCCCGCGGCGCCGTCATCCGGGGCGCGATCCTGGTGGCGGTGGCCATCATCAGCGCCATCGTGATCGTGTTGCTGGTGGCCCGCTCGCTGGTGCGGCCGCTGCGCACGCTGCGCAACGGCGCGCTCAAGGTGGCCCACGAGGATCTGGCCAAGGAGATCGAGCGGGTTCGCGGGGGCGGTGAACTCAGCGCCGTCACCCCGCTGCCGGTGTACACCACCGAGGAGGTCGGCCAGGTGGCACACGCCGTCGACGAACTCCACGAACAGGCCGTCTTCCTGGCCGGTGAACAGGCCCAGCTGCAGCTGCAGGTGGCCGACATGTTCGAGACGCTATCGCGGCGCAGCCGTTCGCTGGTGGACCAACAGCTAACACTGATCGACCAACTTGAGCGCAACGAGGACGACCCGGACCGGCTGGAGAACCTGTTCCGGCTGGATCACCTGGCGGCCCGGATGCGACGTAACGGTGCCAACCTGCTGGTGCTGTCCGGTTCCAAGGTGACGCGTGAGCACACCCAGCCGGTGGCGCTGGCGACGATCATCAACGCCGCGGCCTCCGAGGTCGAGGACTACACCCGGGTCGCCACCGCGACCGTCGCCGACGCCGAGATCGTCGGCTCGGCCGCGGGTGACCTGATCCACCTGCTGGCCGAACTGCTCGACAATGCGCTGCAGTATTCGCCCCCGGTCTCGCAGGTGCGGGTATCGGCGGTATACGCGGGCAACGGCGGACTGGTCGTCGAGGTCAGCGATATCGGCCTCGGCATGACCGATTCCGATCTGCGCGTCGCCAACACCCGCCTGCAGTCCGGTGGCGAGGTGAACCCGTACACCGCGCGGCACATGGGCCTGTTCGTGGTGGGTCGGCTGGCCACCCAGCACGGTCTGGTGGTCCGGCTGCGCAGCACCATCCCCGACGAGCCGACGTCGGGCACCACCGCGGGCGTGTACGTACCGACCGGGTTGCTGGTCCGCGAGGGCCAGGCATCCGACCCCGGTGCCGACGAGCTGCCCTACGGCAGGCCGGTGGACCCGCCCGCCGGGATCGCGGCGGCGTTGTCGTCGGGCGGTGCGGGATTCGGCGCGGATGCACCGGCCGAACGCCACCTCAACGGCCACGCCGACGTCCCGTTCGGGTTGCTGCTGCCGCAGCGCGATCCCGGGGCCAGCGGCATATCGGAGCTGCCAGGGACGCTCGCGCCGGAGCCCGTGGCCAGGGACGCCGCGGCCGGTGCAGCGGACGCGGCAGATACCGGCGCCGAGGCCGGGGAAGAATGGCCGCAGCAATGGCCGACGGAGGCCGCCGAGGGCGTCGACCCGGCCGAGGCCGAACCGGAACGTGCGGTCCCCACCAACACCGCGTCGTTCTTCGCCTCGCGGGCCCAGGTCGCCGGCAACGGCGCGCACGTGCCCGTGGGTGATGACCTGGCCGCCGAAATCCCCGAGCCGGCCGACCCGGCGGGGGTGTCGGCGACGTCCCCGGATGGGGATTCGATCTACCAGTCCATGGTGTCGGAGTTCGAGATCGACCCGACCACCCACGCGCGCAGCGCCGACCTGGACTGGCAGACCGTATGGGAGAAGGGCTGGTCGGTGGCCGCGGCCGCCCAGGACGCCCCGGTCGAGCAGCGGACCGAGGAAGGTCTGCCGATGCGGACGCCGGGCGCCCGCCTGGTGCCGGGCGGCGTGGCCGCCGTGGTCGGGGAGCCCGCACGCACCAACGGCCGGCACCGCAACGGCGGTGCGCACCGCAACGACAACGGCGCCGGGGCGGTAGCATCTGCTGACGAAGCTGACAGCGATATGTTCGAGGCGTTCCGGCCGCGTGATCCCGAAGCTGTCCGGGCGAGCATCAGCAACCATTTCGGCGGGGTGCACGCCGGACGTTCGCACGCCCGTGAGACCAGAGGAACCGATAACGAATGACCCGTCCGTCACAGCGCGATTCACTGGACTGGCTGGTGTCCAAGTTCGCCCGCGAGGTATCCGGGGTGTCCCATGCGGTGCTGGTCTCGGCCGACGGCCTGCTGATGGCCGCGAGCGAGCAGATGCCGATCGAACGCGCCGACCAACTCGCCGCCGTCGCATCGGGATTGGCCAGTCTGGCCACCGGTGCCTCCCAGCTGTTCGACGGCGGCTATGTGCTGCAGTCGGTGGTCGAGATGGAGAACGGTTACCTGCTGCTGATGCGGGTCGGCGACGGGTCGAACCTGGCGACCCTGGCCGCACGGTCCTGCGATATCGGGCAGATCGGCTACGAGATGGCGATCCTGGTGGAACGCGTCGGCGCCGTGGTGCAGTCGTCGCGACGCGCACCGCAGCCCTCATGACCGCACTCTTCTGACCGACCTGGTGAGTTTGCCGATGGACGAAATCGAACCCGACGACCGCCCGAGTCTGGTGCGGCCATACACGTTGACCGCGGGCCGCACCGACTCCGGCATCCATCTGCCACTGGAGGCACCGGTCGAATCCGTCGACACGGAACGCGAACCGGACTGGTCGGGCCGCGATGTGCGCGGGCAGATCGTAGAGTTATGCGCGGACAGCCCCTCTGTGGCGGAGATCGCCGCACATCTGTCTCTACCGCTCGGCGTGGCGCGCGTGCTGATCGGGGACTTGGTGACACAGGGTTATCTGCGGGTGCAGACGACCCTCGACGATTCGGCGACCTTCGACGAACGACGCGAACTGATAGGAAGGACCCTGCGTGGCCTACGAGCACTCTGAACGGCGCTCGGTCCCAGCCGGCCGCAAGCCCCGCAGGACGGCGTCGACGAAGATCGTCATATCGGGCGGATTCGGGGCGGGCAAAACCACATTCGTCGGGGCGGTTTCGGAGATCATGCCGCTGCGGACCGAGGCGTTGGTCACCAACGTGTCCGAAGGGGTCGACGCCCTGGACGGGACCCCGGACAAGCGCACCACCACCGTGGCGATGGACTTCGGCCGGATCACCCTCGCCGAGGACCTGGTGCTGTACCTGTTCGGCACCCCGGGGCAGCGCCGGTTCTGGTTCATGTGGGACGACCTGGTGCGCGGCGCGATCGGTGCGATCGTCCTGGTCGATGTGCGGCGGTTGCAGGACAGTTTCGCCGCGGTGGACTTCTTCGAGGCCCGCAAGCTGCCGTTCCTGGTGGCGGTCAACGAATTCGACGGCGCCCCCAAACATCCCAGCCAGGCGGTGCGCAAGGCCCTGGCGCTACCCGATCACATCCCGGTGATCAGCGTCGACGCCCGCGACCGCAACTCGGCGAAGTCCGCGCTGATCGCGATCACCGAATACTCGCTGAACACCCTGACCGCGCTGCCCGGTTGAGCGTGGCCGAACTCGCCTGGGCCGACGACGAGTTCGTCGGGGTGGACTTCCGCGCCGACGAATACGACGGGGCACTGAGCCGGCTGCGCACCGAGCGGGTGGTCTTCACCGAATGCGATTTCAGCGGCGTCGACCTGTCCGAGTCCGAACATTCCGGCTCGGCGTTCCGCAACTGCGTGTTCCGCCGGGCCACGCTGTGGCACAGCACATTCACCAACTGCAGCCTGCTCGGCTCGGTGTTCACCGAATGCCGGCTACGGCCGATCACCTTCGTGGAATCGGATCTGACCCTGGCCTCGCTCGGCGGCTGCGATCTGCGGGGTGTGGACCTGTCGGACTGCCGGCTGCGCGAGACCAGCCTGGTCGGAACGGATCTGCGCAAGGCCGTGCTGCGTGGTGCCGACCTCACCGGCTCCCGGGTACAGGACGCCAAGCTCGACGAGGCCGATCTGCTCGGAGCCCGCGTCGACCCCACGTTCTGGACCACCGCGAAGGTGAGTGGGGCCAAGATCGACCTCACCCAGGCGCTGGCCTACGCCGCCGCCCACGGCCTGGTGGTCAGCGGCTGACCCTTTCGGCCGAGCAGACATAAACCTGCCTGGTTTCGGGTGAAAAGGGGCAGGTTTGGGTCTGCTCGGCGGGTGTCACAGCACGTTGTTCTGGTGCGCCTCTTCGATATCGGCAAGGGTCGCGCGCAGGTGGGTGACGGTGACATCGACCGCGCGCTCGACATCGCCGGCCCGGTAACACTCGACGAGTCGCGCGTGTTCGGTGTTGGACTCGGAGATCCGGTCGGAGTTGGCGCCCAATGACAGGGCGACGTACATCGAGGCGCTGTCGCGCAGACCGCTGAGCACCGCGGCCAGCCTGCTCTGCTTGTCGGGCAGGGCGAACAGCGAGTGGAACTGCCGGTTGAGTTCGGACCAAGCCGACAGGCTCGTCGTCCGCTCCAGTTCGTGGCACAGTTCCTCGGCCCGGTCGACGGTCTCCGGCGAGATCGATTCCATCACCCTGCGCACCATGAGTGGTTCCAGCGCGATGCGCATCTCGTAGAGTTCGCGCACCTCGGCCAGGTCGAGGCTGCGCACCCGCGAACCGCGGTGCGGATCGAACACGACGAGTCCCTCGCCCGCCAGATCCCGCAGCGCCTCCCTGACCGGGGTGTTGCTGACATCGAGCTGGGTGGCCAGGTCGGCCTGGATGAGTCGGGTGCCCGCGGCCAGTGTCCCGTTGAGGATGGCTTCCCTCAGGGTTTCGCGCACGTAGACGTGCGCGGTCTGGGCCCGGTTCTGCCCGGCGTTCAGGCCCAATGTCATCGATGCCCCTTCGGCGTTGCGGTCGTGCTGATGTAAGGCTAACGTCACCAGCCCCCACCTCTGCGGACGAATTCGCCCCTGATGTCGTCCCCGGTTGCTCCGGAGGCGATCAGACAGGTCAGCAGGATGCGGGATTTCCTGGCGTCCAGCCATCCCGCCGAGATGACCCCACGGTTCATCAGGTCCGATTCCGACCCGTCGAAGCTGTAGCTGTTGCGGTGCACGCTGCCCGCGCCGGTTCTGGTGGTCAACACCACGGGCAGCGACTCGGCGGCCTTCGTCACCACATCGGCGAACGCGCTCGACACGTGGCCGACACCGAACCCGGCCAGCACGACGCCGTGAAACGTCCCCGCGTCGCAGACCGCTGCAAGGACCTCCCCGGCGTCACCCAGCGATGTCTCGAGCAGAGCGACCCTGGGGGTGCCGAACGGGTCGGGAAGGCGCAGCGGCCGAGGGTGTTCGGCCGTCCCGGCGTATACGGGCACGCCCTCGTCGACGTAGCCGACCGGTCCGAACGACGGGGAGGCGAACGCATCGGGCCCGCTGGCCCGGATCTTGCGCACCCACCGGGCCGGGTGGATCTCGTCGTTGAGCACCACCAGCACGCCCCGGCGCCGGGAGGCCCCGGCGCACGCCACCCGCACCGCGGCGACCAGATTGGCAGGCCCATCGGCCCCCGGCATCTGGGGGGACCGCATCGCCCCGGTGACGATCAGCGGCGCCTCCTGGTCCCAGTAGAGGTCGAGCAGGTAGGCGGATTCCTCGATGGTGTCGGTGCCCTGGATGAGCACCGCGCCGTCCGCTCCGTCCACGACCGCTGCGCGCGCCCAGTTCAGCGCGCGCAGAACATCATCGAACGCCAACGACGGTCCGGGCATGGTGTTCAGCGTCGTCGCGCGCAACTCCGCGATATCGGCGAGCGCCGGTACCGCGCCGAGCAGTTGCTCGGCGCTCAGCGAGGGGCGTACCCCCACGCCGTCGGCGCTGTCCGACGTCATCGCGATGGTTCCGCCGAGGGATGCTGCGGCTACCCGCGGTCTGGCCATGTCGGGCCTCTCTCCTTACCGCGGCCCGCCCGGGGGCGGGCCGCATCGTTTGCGCGGGTTCAATCGTGCCACCACGGCGCCAGCGGGCCCGGCGCCAGTTCATCGGTGACGTGGACGTCGACCACCGCCGATCGGCCCGCTTCGATCTCGGCGATGGCCTGCTTGAGCACCGGCTGCAGTTCCGCGTGCGACGA
Source organism: Mycobacterium sp. NPDC003449 (assembly GCF_053588415.1). Lineage (NCBI taxonomy): Bacteria > Bacillati > Actinomycetota > Actinomycetes > Mycobacteriales > Mycobacteriaceae > Mycobacterium > Mycobacterium sp. NPDC003449. The sequence goes on along the minus strand of NZ_JBSFPX010000016.1, from coordinate 19,614 downwards.
CACCTCGGCGCCGAACGCGCCGAACGCCTTTGGCACATGGGCGAAGTGCTGCTCGAGGAAGTCGACCCCAATGCGCCTGCCGCCGAAGGCGGCGTCCTGGCGCATCCGGATGTGCCCGAGGGTGCTGTTGTTGACGATCACCACGAGTATCGGCGTGCGCAGCCGCACCGCGGTCTCGAGTTCGCCCATGGTCATGGCGAACCCGCCGTCGCCGACCAGGGCGCACACCGTCTTGTCCGGGTGGGCGAACTTGGCCCCGATGGCCCCCGGGATTCCGAAACCCATTGTGCCCGAGGTGGGGTAATGGAACTCGCCGGCCCTGGTGATCGGGAAGTACTGGTCGGCCCAGTGCAGATAGTTGCCGGAGTCCAGGATGAGCCTGCTGTTGTCGGGGAGCAGGTCGCGTAGTTCGCGGACCAGTTCCCGGCCACCGATCGCATCGCCAGCGGTCTGCGCTTCGGTCAGTTGCCGACGGTAGCGGCCGTGTTCGGTCTGCAGCGTTGCCAGCCAGTCGGTCCGGTCGGTCGATGCGGCGGTCGCGCCCGCCGCCCCGGCCCGCAACAGCGGCAGCGCTTGGCGCAGATCACCCGTGATGCCGGTCGTGACCGGATAGATCCGCCCGATCACCGCCGGGTCGATATCGACGTGGATCAGCGCGGCGCCGGGCGCGAAGCGCATCTTGTAATGCTCGGTCATCTGCTCGGAGAAGCGGCAGCCGAGCGCCAGCACCGTATCGGCCTCGGCGATGGCCCGGCGCGCGGCCGGCGAACCGCCGATCCCGGCCATCCCGACGAAGTGCGGGTGCCGGTCGGGCACCGGTTTGCGCAGCCAGGACGACACCACGGGCGTGCCAAGACCCTCGGCGAGGGCGAGCAGATCGGGCTGACCGTCGAACGGGACCCCGCCGCCCGCGATGATCAGCGGCCGGCGCGCCGACGACAGCCGGTCCACCACGCCGGCCAGGGTCTGCCGGTCGATCGTGGTGTGTGCCTCGGGCAGCGTTGGGGGTACATAGTTTTCGATTTCGCGCTGCATGAAGTTGTAGGGGATCGCGATGTGCACCGGGCCGGGGCGGCCGGACAGCGTGCGCCGGTAGGCCTCGTTGAGCAGCTCGGGGACCCGGTTCGGATTGTTGGCCTGCACCGACCATTTGGTGATCGGCTGGTAGAACGCGGCCAGGTCGATCTCCTCGAATGCCTCGTAGCGCTCGTGTTCGTTGCTCACCTGTGCGCTGATCACCACCATCGGCAGGGATTCGACGAACGCGCCCATCACCCCGATCGAGGTGTTGGTCGCCCCCGGCGCCTTGGATGCGGTGACGACGGCGGGCCTGCCGGTCTGGAATGCGTAGGAGTAGGCCATCATCGCCGCGCCCTGCTCGTGGCGGGTGAGTATGAAGGGCACCTCGGTCCCGGCATCGAGCCGGTCGGCGATCTCGAGCAGGCCGTTGCCGAGAATTCCGGCGACGAACGGTGTTTGGATGTCGGCGCACCACTGCGCGATGGCCTCGCAGACTTTCATTATTGTCCTCTCGTCGATGGTGTGATGTCAGGCCGGCTGTGGCCCGGCGGGGCTCTTGTCGGCGAGCCGGACGCCGACGACGCATGCCGCAGCGATCACCGGCACGATCACCAGGACGACGAGCCCGCCGAAGCCCCATCCGGTGGCCTGCACGATGCCGCCGAAGATCGCGCCGGAGAACCCGGCCCCGATGTAGTGGGCGCTGGAGGCGACGCCGGATGCCTTGCCGATGTGCTCGACGTCGACGGCGCGCTGGGTCAGCGCGTACACGTTGACGAACAGGAAGCCGCTGTTGAACATGCCGAAGAGCAGGCTCAGTGCGATCTGTTGCCACTGTGCCTCGGCCACGTTGAACATCAGCAGACCCACCACGATGGAGCCCGCGATGGCGATGAAGATGAGGCGCCGCTCGCCGAACCGGTCGGCCAGATAGCCCGACAGCAGGCCGGCGAATGCGCCGACCCCGTACATGCTGGCCGCCAGGGCGGCGGCCTCGGGAGTGTAGGCCAGCTCGGATTTGAGGAAGGCCGGGTAGAGCCCGAGGTAGCTGTAGTTCACCACGCCGAGCAGGATGTTGGCGGCCGCCAGCAGGATCAGGTTGCGGGTGATCCACCCCGATTTCCCGGGCGCTGCCGGCTCGGGTGCCCCGGTGTCGGATGGCTCCGCGGCGGTTTTGCCGTATTCGCTGAATTCGGTGGGCAGGAAGAACAACAGCAGCAGTGCATAGACGATGCCGATGGCGCCGAACACGTACAGCGGCAGTTTCCAGTCGTGTGAGCCGGCGAGGAAGAGCTGAATCCCGATGACCGGCCCGAGGAACGAGCCGATTCCGTACGCCGCATTGATTCCGCCCAGGGACAGGTTGCGCCAGCGGGAGAACACCACCCCGGCCATGGTGAAGATGGCGGTCTGCTGCATCGCCTCACCGATGCCGGTGACCACCCGGTAGGCCGTGATATCCCAGAACCCTTGGGACAGTGGGATGATCATGGTGAAGACGGAGTAGACCAGCATGCCCGCGATCAGGACCGTCTTGCGGCGGTACCGGTCCAGCAAGAATCCGGCGCACACACCGGTGATGCCGAATCCCAGCGCGAAGATCGTGGTGATGAAGCCGCTCTGGGCCAGGCTGAGGTTGAGGTCCTCCTTGACGTAGGTGTTGAGGTTCGAGAAGACCTGGCGGTCCATCGCGTTGACGATGTAGGAGCACGCGATGAACAGGTAGAGGCCGAACCCGGCGATGGTGCCGTAGCGCCCCCGCGCGGTCGCTGCGGCAGTGGTGACCTCGCTCATGGTCTGCCTTTCGGATGAGGGGTTGCGCGCCCCGGCTGGCGGTGCATGGCGTCACGGTCGAGGCATTTTGTGACCCAGGCCGCACGACGCATAATGCACTATATACAATCCATCGTGCGAGACTGCATTACCGTGCGAGGTCAGACATCGAGGAGTGCGCGCATGGGCCACAACATCGAGGGCATCGACCGGACGGTGCCGGTCCAGGGCGGGCTTCCCCGGCTGAGCCGGGCCGTCGCGCTGACCAGCCTGGTGGTCCTGGCCCTGTCCTACGTCGTCAACGCCATGGACCGGCAGGTCTTTCCGGTGGTGTTGCCGCAGATCAGCGACGATCTCGGGTTCAGCCTGGCGCAGGGCGGGCTGCTCGCGACGATCTTCACCCTCGGCATCGGGCTGGCCGGCGTGCCGACCGGATATCTGCTGGACCGGCTGTCCCGCAAGGCCGTGATTCTGCTCGGCATCGTCGTGTACTCGGCGTTCACCCTGCTGACCGGACTGGGCATCGGCTTTGCGGACCTGTTCGCCTACCGGGCGCTGTCCGGCGTCGGCGAGGCCATGCAGAACGCTGCCCTGTTCTCGGCGGTCGGCGCGTACTTCTTCACCCACCGCGCCCTGGCGATCGGCAGCCTGAACTTCGCCTACGGGGTGGGCGGCTTCGTCGGCCCGATGCTCGGCGCCCACCTCGCCGAGGCGTTCGGATCGTGGCGGGTGCCGTTCTTCGTCTACGGTGTCGTCGGATTCGTCTTCGTCGCGGTCATCTGGGCCGCCATCCGGCACCGATTCACCGAGCAGGTCGAGCCGGACAGCGTGGTGGCCGCTGCCGATGTCAATGATTCTGTGCCGGAGCGGTTCTGGAACCGCAACACCATCCTGCTCGGGCTGACCGCGGTCGTGGTGGGTGTGGCGATGTACGGCTTCATCGGTCTTTACCCCTCGTTCCTGCAGTCCGAGTTGCATTTCGGGCTCGGCGAGGCCGGTGTGATCGCCAGTATGTTCGGCCTCGGCGCCATGATGGGTCTGCCCGCCGGGTTCCTGATGGACCGGCTCAACGTGCGCAACGTCCTGATCGTGGCGATGCTGATCGGTTCGGTGGTGGGCTACCTGATCTTCAACGGGCCGACGACGCCCGGCTGGCAGTACGTGCTGTCGTTCGCCGAGGGCGCGGTGGCCAGCGGCTTCTGCTTCGTGGGGGTGTATGCGGGCCTGCAGCGCTCGGTACGCCCCGAACTGGTCGGCCGGGCATCGGGGTTCTACGTCACATGCTTCTACATCCCGGCTTCCGTTGCGGGATACCTGTTTTCACACCTGGTCGAGGCGCAGGGCTGGGGCGGTGCGGGTTTCTGGCAGCTCACGATCCTGCCCATGATCGGCGTGGTCGCGCTGCTTTTCGTCAACCCCAAACAGCTGGCGGGCGCCTCGACGGCCGCGGGCCACTGACACCACCGATGAAGGAGAGGAATATGACACGTCCCTCGGGGCCACGGCGCTGGCACGACCAGCGCTGGATCATCGATTCGGTACTGCGCACCGACGGGCTGGAATGGGATCAGCCGCGGGTCGCCTACACGTTGCGGCCGATGGGGGTCGACGCCACACCGGATTTCGCGGTCGCCACCTCGCGGATCTCCAAATTCGCCGATATCGTCCCGGTGTTCACCGAACGGGCCGAACGCCGGCACGCGCTGGCGGTCGCCGCCGAGAAGGCGATCAGGCCGGAGTCGGCGCGCGAGCACTACTTTCACGCGGCGTTGCTGTACGCCACGGCGGAATGGCCGATCTGGGAGAACACCCAGGAGCTGCTCGATCTCGACGACCGCAAGAACGACTGCTTCTCGGCGTACGCGCGGCTGGCCGACCACCTCGTCGAACGGGTCGAGATCGACCTGAACGGGTCCTACATCCCGGCCTGGTTCCACCTGCCGCCCGGCTACGCCGGCGGGCCGGTACCCACCGTGCTGTTCTGCGGCGGGATGGACGCACCCAAGGAACTCAACGTCAACCTGTACGGCGACAAGCTGCTGCAGCGCGGCTTCGCCGTGCTGTCCTTCGACGGGCCCGGCCAGGGCGAGGCGCCCATCCGCGGGCTGTACTTCACCCCGACCGCGTGGGTGGATGCCGGTGCGGCGGTGATGGAGTGGTGCCGGCAACGCGATGAGGTGGACAACGACAGGATCGTCGGGCTCGGGCTCTCGTTCGGCTCGTACTGGATGTCGCAGATCGCGGCATCGCAGCCCGACCTGAAGGGCGCCGCGGTCGGGCTGGTGTGTCACGAGCCGGGGTGTCACACCATCTTCGAATGCGCGTCGCCCAGCTTCAAGGCCCGCTACATGTGGATGTCGGGGCTCGAAAACGACGAGGCCGCCTTCGACGAGATGGTCACCCGGATCGATCTGGGTCCGGTGATGGGGCAGATGACCGTGCCGTGGTTGGTGGTGGCGGGCGATGAGGATGAGCTGTCGCCGATCCAGCACAGCTACGACCTGCTCGCGCGGTGCGCAAGCCCATCCGCGATGCTGGTATATCAACAAGGGCGGCACGCACTTTCGCTACCGACTCCGTCGGTGGCCTCCGGCCCGAACTGGCTGACGTATTCGGCCGACTGGCTGCTGGACCGGGTGGACGGTAAAGCCGTCGACGAATGCGTCGAGTATGTGCTGCCCACCGGCGACATCCAGCGGCGCCCGCATCCGAAGGAGATGCTCGCATGACCCTGCCGCTCCTCGACCCCACGGCCACCGCGGTGGTCACCATCGATATGCATCGCGGCCACCTCGACCCGACGGTCGCCACCATGCCGCTGCCCGCCGAGGCCGCGGCCAGGGTCACCGCCGCCAACGCCCACCTGATCCACGGCGCCAGATCCCGTGGCATCCCGGTCGTGCACGTCGTCACCAGCTATCACGACGTGGCCGAGATCGCGTCCAATCCGTGGTGGCGCCGGGTCGCGGGCACCGACGCCACCAGATCCAATGTGCTCAACCATCAGCTGCCCGGCAGCCCGGGACTGCAGGTGATGCCCGGGCTGCTCGACGAGGCGGATGTGGTGGTGTACCACAAGAAGCGCTACGACTGCTTCGTCGCCACCGAACTCGATCACGTGCTGCGGGCCCGCCAGATCGAGTCCCTGTTGCTCACCGGGGTGAACACCAACAGTTGCGTGCTGGCCACCACCGTGGCGGCCAACGCCCGCGACTACGCGGCGGTCGTCGTCGAGGACTGCGTCGACACCATGGACCGCTCGTTGCACGATCCGGCGCTGGCACTGATCCGGCAGGCGTTCGGCTGGACCGCCACGGCGGACGAGATCCTGGAGGCACTGTGAGAGTTGTCGACGTCCACGCCCATGTGATCCCACCGGCACTGGTGAACCTGATGCGGTCGGGTTCGGCGCCCGACGGTATCGTGCTCGACGAATCGGGGGACCAGCCCTGGGTGGTGCACCGGCAGGGCTACCGCTACCCCTTGTTGGACGCCTTCCATGACGTTCCCGCGCGGCTGGACCAGATGAACAGTGCCGGAACGGATCTGGCTGTCCTGTCGATCGCGCCGCCACTGTTCCTGTACTGGGCCGGGGTGGACGGCGCGGCGGCAGCGGCCCGCACCATCAACGATGCGATCGCCGAGATGGTGGCGCAGGCCCCGCACCGGTTCGCCGGTCTGGCCACCCTGCCGATGCAGGACCCGGCCGCCGCTGCCGTCGAATTGCGGCGCAGTGTGGCTGAACTGGGCCTGCGCGGCGCGCAGATCGGCCCGCACATCGACGGCACACCGCTGGATGACCAATCGCTGCGCCCGGTGCTGCGGGCCGCCGAGGAACTCGGGGTGCCGCTGGTGCTGCATCCCTACTATGTCGGCTCGTCACCGGGACTCGACGACTTCTATCTGACCAACCTGCAGGGCAATCCGTGGCAGACGGCGCTGAGCGCATCGCGGCTGATCTTCTCCGGAACCCTGGACACCCTGCCCGATCTGGATCTGGTCCTGGTGCACGGCGGCGGTCACCTGCCGTATCAGATCGGCAGGCTCGATCACGGGTACCGCGTCCGGCCGGAGGCCCGCGGGCCCGCGCACACCCCGAGCGAATACCTGCGCCGGTTCCACTACGACTCGCTCACCCACAGCACCGACTCCACCGGGTGGCTGATCGACCGGGTCGGATCCGACCGGGTGCTGTTCGGCACCGACGTACCGTTCGACATGGCGGGCGGCACATTCACCGAACAACTGGACGGCTTCACCGGATCCGAAGCCGCCCTCGTCGCGGTCGCGTCGGGTAACGCCGACCGGCTCTTCTCACTGAACGGAGACCTCACCCGTGGCTGAGCAGATTCTGCTGCACATCGACGGCAAGAACGTCGCGGCGAGCGACGGCGGCGAATTCGAGGTACACAACCCGGCGACCGGCGAACACCTCTACACCGTGGCCGACGGCACGGCCGCCGACGTCGACGCGGCGGTGCGGGCCGGGCAGGCCGCATTCGCCGACGGCCGTTGGCACGCCATGGCCGGCCGGGACCGGGCCCGCATCCTCAACCGGGCCGCGGGGCTGCTCGCCGAACGCATCGACGACTACGCCCGGCTGGAGACGCTGCAGATCGGGCGGACCCTGCGGGAGATGCGGGCCCAGCTCAAGCGGTTGCCGGAGTGGCTCGAATACTTCGGCGCGGTGGCCCAGACCCAGGAGGGCACCAGCCCTGACTTCGGCGCGGGCCACCTCAACGTGGTGCGGCGGGTGCCGCTCGGTGTCGTCGGGCTCATCACGCCGTGGAACCACCCGCTGCTGATCACCATGAAAAAGCTGTCGGCGGCACTGGCCGCCGGTAACTCGCTGGTGATCAAGCCCAGCGAGCTCGGCCCCGTGGTTCCTGGTGAGCTGGTCACCCTGCTGGAGGAGGCGGGCTTGCCCCCGGGCGTGGTGAACTGCGTTCCCGGCCTTGGCCGTAGCACCGGCAAGGCGCTGACCGAACATTCCGGGCTGGCCAAGCTCGACGTCACCGGTGGCACCGAGACCGGCCGGGTGATCGCCGCGGCGGCCGGGCGGTCGTTGATCCCGGTGACGGCCGAACTGGGCGGCAAGGCGCCGGTCGTCGTCTTCGACGATGTCGATATCGACAACGCGGTGGCCGGTGCGTTGTTCGCGGCCTTCATCGCGACCGGCCAGACCTGTGTGCAGGGTGCTCGAATCTTGGTGTCGCGCAAAATCTATCAGGAGTTCGTCGACAAGCTGGTGGCGCGCACCCGCGGGCTGCGGCTGGGTGACCCGCTGGACCTGCAGACCCAGGTCGGCCCACTGGTGTCGCAGGCCCAACGCACCAAGACCGCCGACGCGGTGGACCGGGCCCGCGACCAGGGCGCCACGGTGCTGGCCGGCGGGAACGCGCCCGACGGCGACGCCTACCGAAACGGCTGGTTCTACGAACCGACCATCGTGGCCGATGTGAAACTGGGCGACGACCTCTGGCGGGACGAGGTTTTCGGACCGGTGTCGGTGGTCGCGGCCTTCGACGACGAGGACGACGCGGTGCGACTGGCCAACGATTCGCAGTTCGGCCTCGCGGCGTCGGTGTGGACCGGCGATGTCGGCCGGGCCCTGCGGGTGAGCCGGCGCCTGGACATCGGCATCGTCTGGATCAACGACCACCACCGCATCGACCCGGCCTCGCCGTGGGGCGGATTCAAGGACAGCGGTATCGGTTCGGAGAACGGCCTCGATTCGTTCCGCGCCTACACCCGCCAGCAGAGCCTGGTGATCAACACCTCCGACGCCGGGTTCGACTGGTTCGCCACCGTCGAAGACCTGCGGTACTCGTAACGAAGGAGACATTCATGGCACAGGCGGATCTGGTGATCGCGGGCGGCACCGTCGTCACCCCCACCGGCAGGCGCAGGGCACACGTCACGGTATCGGACGGCCGCATCGTCGAGATCGGCAATCGGCAACCCGACGCCCGCAAGGTCGTCGACGCCACCGGCATGCTGGTGCTGCCCGGTGGCGTCGACACCCATGTGCACCTGATGGATCCGGGCGACCCGGCCCGCGAGGATTTCCCGACCGGAACCAGCGCGGCGGCCGCGTCGGGGGTCACCACCATCGTCGAGCATTCGCACGGGCGCCCGGTCCGGTCGGTATCGGACCTGGCCGACAAGAAGCGGCACCTGCGGGACCGCTCCAACGTCGACTTCGGCCTGGCCGCGCACGCCTGGCCCGGCCAGGCCGGTGAGGTCGAGGCGCTGTGGGCCGCGGGCGTCGCCTTCTTCAAGGTGTTCACCTGCACCACCCACGGTGTGTCGGGCCACGATGCGGCGGCGCTGAAGGCCCATCTTGAGGCGTCGGCGCTGGCCGGGGCGGTCAGCTTGATGCACTGCGAGGACGAGTCGCTCACCGAGGTGGCCGAATCCACCCTGCAGGCCCAGGGCCGCGACGATCCCGGCATCCTGCCGGAATGGCGCAACCGGGACGCCGAACTGGTGGCCGCCGCGGTCGCCGCCCTGCTGGTCCGCCGAACCGGGGCACGCGCCACGATCGCCCACGTCAGCAACGATGAGGTGGCCGATTACGTTGCGGCCGAGCGAGTTCGGGGTGCCACCATCGCCGCGGAGGGCTGCCCGCAGTATTTTCTGCTGCGCGAGGACGAGGTGCACGACCACGGCGCGCTGCGCAAGTTCACCCCGCCGGCACGGGCCCGCACCGATGACGACGAGGCGGCGCTGTGGCGGCTGCTGCGCAAGGGTGTACTCACCCATATGTCGAGCGACCACGCGCCGTCGACGCTGGAGCAGAAGAACGCCGGCACCATCTGGGAGGTGCATTTCGGCCTGCCCGGGCTGGACAGCACGATGGCGGTGCTGCTCGATGCGGCCGCGCGCGGGCACCTGTCCTACGAGGACATCACCCGGGTGTACAGCGAGGCGCCCGCCCGCAACTACGGTCTGTGGCCGCGCAAGGGCCGGCTCGCCGAAGGCGCGGATGCCGATGTGGTGCTTGTCGATCCGGCTGCGACCCGCGCGCTGCGCAACGCCGATGTGCTGTCCAAGGCGGGCTGGACCCCGTTCGACGGCCGGACCATGACCGGGCGGGTGGTGCGGACCTATCTGCGGGGGCGGTTGATCGCCGAGGAGGGCAAGCCCGCCGACGAGCGCACCGGCGGATTCCTGCCCGGAGCCGGGTTCCAGCCGCCCTCCTAACCCCGCGAGCAGACATAAACCTGCCCACTTTCGTTGGAAAATGGGCAGGTTTATGTCTGCTCGGCGGGGGCGCGGGCAGTCAGGCGGGCAGGTAACCCTGCGCGGCCAGCCGGGGCATGACACCGCCCTCGGCGATGATGTCGAGGACCAGGTCGGGTAGGCGCGGCACCGATCCGGATGCTCCGGTGGTGTCGTTTCGCCAGGCGCCGTCGGACAGGTCGAAGCTGCCGGTGTCGCCGTCGGTGAACAGCGATGTCGCATCGGGCAACGTCATGGCGGGCAGGCCGGCGTTGACCGCGTTGCGGAAAAACAGCGAGTTGAACTCCTCGGCCACCAGCCCGGCGACGCCGAGCTCGGTGAACAGGGCCGCGACGGGCCGCGACGATCCGACGCCGAAGTTGCGCCCCGCCACCACGATATCGCCCGGCGCGACCCGGTCGGTCCAGCCGGGGCGGACCTCGTAGAAGACGTGCCTGGCCGCCTCGGGCGGATCCATCTTCATCGCGAACGCGGGGTACATGGCGTCGGTGTTGAGGTCGTCGCCGAACACCCACACCGTGCCGGTGATCTTGAGCGTCATGCGGTCACGCTCCTCGCGTCGGTGATGTAGCCGGCGATCGCCGACGCCGCGACGGTGGCCGGGGAGGCCATGAAGATCTCGGCCTCGGTGCTGCCCATCCGGCCGGTGAAGTTGCGGGTACTCGACGTGACGCACACCTCGCCGGGACCGACCACGCCCATGTGGTAGCCGAAGCAGGCGCCGCAGGTGGAGTTGGTGACGACGCCACCGGCGTCGGCGATGGCCTGCAGATAGCCCAGGCGCATCGCCTCCCGGTACACCGCCTGGGAGGCGGGGGTGACGAGCAGTCGTACCCCCGGCGCTACGATCCTGCCGCCCAACACGTTTGCCGCGATCTCCAGATCCTCGAGTTGCCCGTTGGCGCACGACCCGATGAACGCCTGGTCGACCTTCTGCCTGCCGAGCCGCGACACCGGCACGCCGTTGCGGCTGACCGTGCCCGGCCTGGCCACGTAGGGTTCGAGCGCGCTCAGGTCCACGCTGCGGACATCACGGTAGGCCGCATCGGGATCCGCTGTCGCCGAGCGGTATCCGGTCACACCACGCTCGTCGAGGAATGACGTCAGCAGGTCGTCGGGTTCGAAGGTGCTGAAGTCGGCGGACACCTCGGCGCCCTGGGTGGCGATGGTGCGCCGGTCGTGCATCGGCACACCGGCCAGGCCGGGCCCGCCGTACTCCAGGTTCAGGTTGGCCGCGTCGCCGTACTCGTCGGCGATGTGCAGGAAGATGTCCTTGCCGCTGACCGCGTCCGGCATGGTGCCGTGGAGCTCGTAGCGGATGGTCGGGGCGATCTGGAACCAGGTGCTCCCGGTGCACATGATGGAGTACACCTCGGCCGGTCCGAGTCCGCGGGCCGCGGTGTTGTAGGCACCGCCCGCGCAGGTGTGAGAATCGGTACACGCCAGCACTTCCCCGGGCCGGGCCAGTCCGTTCTCGGCGATGACCTGATGGCAGATGCCGTGCCTGCCGACGTCGTAGAAGCGGTCGATGCCGAAGTCGGCGGCGAACTTGCGGGCGTGTGGCCCACCGGCGGCGTCCTTCAAGGTCGGGGCCGGGACGGCGTGGTCCATCACGATGGCCAGCTTGTCCGGGTCGTGAATCCTGAGCGGCTGCATCCACGTGGTGGCGAACTGCAGGTCGATCAGCACCGTCATGTCGACGTCGACGACGACGGTGTCACCGGCGCTGACGGTGTCCAGACCCGCTTTGCGGGCCAGGATCTTCTCGATGACGGTCATGCCCATGAGGTGTCCTCCGTGGCTGCGAGTCTGGTGTCGAGTGCGGACCACTCGGCCATGCCGACCAGGTTGAAGAAGTCGGCGGGTGTGGTGGGGGCGAAGTCGGCGACGTCGGTGCCGTTGAGCGCGCAGAGCCCTTCGAGCATGGCCGATGTCGCGCGGCGGAGGGGATCACTCGGGTGGATGGCGATGGCATAACCCAACTCCTGCAATCGTGACGCCGATTCGATCGGCGTCAGCCCGCCCAGCACCAGGTTGATCAGCAGGGGTGCGTCGACCTCGCGGACGATGCGCTCGATCTCATCGGTGCCCTGCGGCGCCTCGACGAAGATGACGTCGGCGCCTGCGGCGGCGTAGCGGTTGGCCCGCTCGATGGCGACGTCCAGTCCGAACGAGGCCCGCGCGTCGGTGCGTGCGACCACCAGCAGGTTGTCGTCGGATCTGGCGTCCAGGGCGGCGGCCAGTGTCTGCTCGAACACCGCGGCGTCGACGACCCGCTTGTCCGGCAGGTGCCCGCAGCGCTTCGGGAAGGCCTGGTCCTCCAGTTGGATGGCGGCCACACCGGCGGCCTCGTACTGGTGGACGGTGCGCGCCACGTTGATCGGGGCGCCGTAACCGGTGTCGGCGTCGGCGATCAGCGGAATGTCACCGAGGGCGCCGACGAGCACCCGGGCGCGTTCGGCCATTTCGCCGGCGGTGACGAGTCCGATGTCCGGGAGCCCGAACCCCGACGCCGCGACGCCCGCACCGGTCAGATAGGCCGCGACGTGTCCGGTGCGTTTGGCCAACTGCGCCGAGATGCCGTCGAAAACGCCTGGCGCGACGATGAGTTCGCGCCGGCCGAGCAGTTCGCGCAGCGTCCGCCGCGCGGAAGTGGTTGCCATATCGGGCTCCTAGTCCAGGGCGCCGGCGACGGGGTCCGCCAGCAGGTCGATGAGATCGCCGACGTTGTCGAGGTCGGCCAGGCCGCAGATCGCCCGCTCGATCGCCTCGGCGCGGGAGCGGCTGGTGACCCGGTCGGTGAGTGCGTGGAACTTGGCGACCACCTCGTCGTTGGTGACCGGATCGCCTGGTGCGCCGTGCGGGCGCCGGACCCGGGCGTGGTGCACGGTGCCGTCGCGGGTGGTCACCGCGACGTCGGTGCGGAACCGTTCGGACGGCGACTCGTCGAGGTGTACCTCGGTGGCGTCGAGCAGCGCCCAGATGTCGTCGGAGTCCAGCCGGTCCGGCGTGAATTGCTCGGGCAGCACATTGCCGTCGAGCAGCGCTGCGGCGGTGGCGTAGCCGATGTTCATCTGCGCCCCGATGGGGGTCAGCGGCCGCTCCGGCTGCCACCAGCCGTGCCGGTAGACGGTTTCGCCGACCGTGATGTCCACCCGCGAGATATCGTCGGGGGCAATCGATTTCCGGATGCCGCGGGCAGCTTCTATCGCGCCGTGCAGGCCGCCCATCGCGGCGTAGGACTTCACCATGATGGTCTGTGTTTCCCAGCGTTCGCCGAGCTGATCGGTCAAGCGGGATGCGTCGGGATCGTGTCCCTCACCGAAGACGCTGAGGAATCCGCCGTACTGGCGTTCGAACACCCGCTTGATACCGGTGTATCCGGAAGCCGCGAGCCCGGCCGCGTAGAAGCCGTTGCGGGCCGCGAACCCGTGGTGCATGCGCTTGCTCATGGCCTCGTACTGCGCAGCCATCAGCCCGGCCGACTGGGTGCCTGCCAGTCCGAGCGCATCCTCCAACCCGGACGGCGGCAAGCCGCGAAGCTTGCCGGATGTCATTGCGGCACTGTGTGTACCGAATACCGGCCCGGAGTGCCAGCCGCGGTCGAGCATCTGGGCGCCGTGCAGGGTGTGCCCGACCCGGGGGCCGACCTCGAATCCGGCGATCGCGGCCAGTAACAGGTCGGTGCCGCGAACATCCGGCACCAGCGACGCGGTGGACAGCAGCGCGGGTATCACCAGTGAGCAACTGTGCAGCGGGGCGATGGGGTGGAAGTCGTCCAGCTCGAAACCCTGGATGAAGGTCCCGTTGAGTACGGCCGATGCCGGCGCGCCGGTGGTGCGCCCGGTGCCGATGACCACGGTGTCGCCGTCACCTTCCAGCGCGAGGACGGCGTCGGTGGCCACCCTGGACCAGGGGAGTTGCGCGCCGATGAGTGCGCATCCGATCCCGTCGAGCAGCAGGTACGTGGCGCGCTCCAGGACCACCTGCGGGACATCGGGGAGCCGCAGGTCGGCCACCCAGTGCGCGAGTCGGCCCGTCGGCCCGTCGGGGTCGGTGGCGTCGCGTCCCATCGTCGCTCCTCACAACTAGTTGTTATAGGTATATAACAACTAGTTGTGCGATCTGGCAAGGACTGGTGTGAAAAGGTCGGTGACCATGGAGGACCGGAAAGACAACGCCGCAGTCGTCAGTGCGGCCGCCGGGGTGCCGTTGCATCGGCAGCTCTTCCTCGTCCTGCACGACGAGATCGGCCGGGGAGTGCTCGCCGCGGGTGACGCGCTGCCGACCGAGCAGTCGTTGGGCGATCAGTTCGGCGTGTCCCGCATCACCGTGCGCCGGGCTCTGGCCGATCTGGCCGAAGCGGGATTGATCGAGCGCCGCCACGGTGTCGGTTCGTTCGTGACGACGCGTGGTTCCGTCCGCCACCATGGCAGCGGCGGCTCCTATCTGGACGAGCTGCGTCAGGTCGAGTTCGAGACCGACGTCGACATCATCGAGTTCGGGCCGCGGCCGCTGCCGGGTGCCGTCGCCGAGCGGTTGGATCCGCGCGAGCGTGGGTTGTACGTGCTGCGGCTGAGGCGTGAGCGCAGAACGGGAGAACCGTTGATGCTGACCGAGGTCTGGCTCCCCGAGGAGCTGGAGGGCGCGATCACCGAGTCGGCGCTGGCCGGCGCTCCGCTCTACAAACTGCTGTCCGACGTGGGTGTGACCCTGGAGCGGGTGGCGCACGAGCTGACGGCCGAGATCGCCGGCCCCCGCACCGCGTCGCTACTGGACACGGCGATCGGTGCGCCGTTGATCCGGGTGAACCGCTTCGCATTCGTCGCCGGCGCGCCCCATCATGTGCTGTCGATCCTGTTGTCGCCGAGCCGGAGCCGCGTCGTGCTGAACCGGGCCGACATCGATGTGGAGTCGGGCGTCGGCATGGCGATCGCCCACGATGTGCGTCGGCCGGACACCTGACCGCAGCCCTCGTGCGGTGTGGCGGGCAGGCGATGAACGGGTCGGTCGATCACACGGTGCGAACCGACATTTCGTTGCCGCGGCCCGGTTCGAAGGGCAGGGGGATGGTGCGATAGCCGTTGTCGGGGGTGCGCACATAGGTGAGGTAATCGCCCGACTCTTCGATCGCGTTTTCCCCGATCACCAGAGCCCCCGGGCTCAGATGGGCTTCGAGGAGCCTGAGCACCGGCAGATACAGCGTCCATGCCCCGTCCAGGAGCACCAGGTCGATATTGCCGCCGGCACCGTCTCGGAGGGTCTCCAGGGCGTCGCCGACGCGGATGTCGACGATATCGGCCAGACCCGCGGCCGCCAGGTTCTCTTGTGCGCGCTGGGCCTTGGTCGGTTCCAGTTCGGTGCTGACGAGTTGACCGCCGCCACCGTCGCGCAGCGCCACGGCGAGATGGATGGTCGAGATGCCGAACGACGTGCCGAATTCCACGATGCGTTTGGCTTGGCGGGCTCGCGCGCAGATGTAGAGGAATCGTCCGAACTCGGCCGATATGTTCAGAAAATTGCCGGCGAACTCGTGATAGACGCCCCGGTAGTCCGCCGCCTCCTGTTCCAGTAGTTCCGCGAACGCATCACCGCGGTCCGCCAGCTGTTCGGCGAATCGAGCCTCAAGCGGTCCGTCGGCGGCCTGCGCCTCGTCGAACAACCGGGCTAACACGCCGGCGACCGGTGTAGAGGTCAGTGTGTCCATGGCATTTCTCCTTGGTGTCGGTCCCTGTGTTGATAAAGCAAGCCTTACCTAACTAATCGGCGTGTTCCACCGGTAACCTGACAACCGATGCTGGAAACCCGCCAATCTGTCCCGCCGCCTCCCGAGTACCCGGCGGGACCACTGCAAGGCGCAGGTCGGCTCACCCATGGCTTTCGCATCGATGCCCACCGTCATGCCGACGGCCAGTTGGTGTACCCGGCTTGCGGCGCACTGGCCACCACAACGGAGCGCGGTACATGGTTGGCGCCGGCCAACCGGGTGACGTGGACGCCGCCGGGATTCGCCCACTCCCACCGCTTCTACGGCAGGACGGATGTCTGCGTCGTCGTCATCCCCGTCGAACTGTGCGGTGCGCTGGCGGCACATCCCGGCGTATTCGCGGTGAGTCCGCTGCTGCGAGAGGCATTCTTGGCGTTGACCGATCGGCGGAAAGCTCGCCCTGGCGCCCATGAACGGCTACGCGGGGTGGTGATCGATGAGCTCGTCGAAACCCCCGCGCAGTCCCTGCACCTGCCGCAAGCGCGGGACGATCGACTGCGCACCGTCACTGATCTGCTGTACGCCGATCCTGCCCAGAGCGCGACCCTGGGCAAGCTGGGACGGACAGCGGGAGCAAGTGAGCGGACGTTGAGTCGGCTGTTCCACGCCGAGTTCGGGATGAGTTTCCACCGCTGGCGCACCATGCTGCGGGTCCATCACTCCCTGATCCACCTCACCAACGGTCGGTCCGTCGCTGACACGGCGATGGACTGTGGGTGGTCCAATCCCACGAGTTTCATCGAGGCCTTTACCGCCGTCGTCGGCCAGACCCCTGGCCGCTACAAGTCCGAGCTGCGCGGCAGCGGGTAGCGTCAACGACCTGCATCTGCGGGGCGTGGGCGGGTCGACCTTCTAGGATCTGACGGGTGCCGCCGGACGCATCGAAGACCAGGGCCAAGCTGCTCGACAGTGCAGCCCGGGCGTTTGCCCGCGACGGGGTGTTCAACGCGTCGCTGATCGACATCACCCGCCAGGCCGGCCAGCGCAACCGGACCGCACTCAGCTACCACTTCGGCTCGCGCGACGGCATACTGTGCGCCGTCATCGACCGCCACACAGCCTTCCTGGCGCACCGGGAGGGCGAGCTGCTCGAGGCCGCCAAACGGGCCGCTGGCCTCGAGCCCGTTATCGAGGCCCTGGTACGCCCCGCCGCCGAGCTTGCCGACGGTGGCTGGCAGGGCCGCTGCTGCCTGCTGATCATTGCCGAATTGACCGGTGAAGACAGGACGCAGTACAGCCCGGAGTTGCAGGACGTGCTCGCCCGCACCGGCGGCAACGAGGTTTACCGACTGCTCACGCGGCGGACCGCAGATCTCACGGATTCCCTACGTACCGAACGATTTTCGCTGATGGTGATGTTTATCCTGCGCGCCGTGGCCGACCGTGCACGCCTCCTGGAGCGGCACACCCGGCACGGGCGCCCACAGCTGGACCGGGAACCGTTTGTGCGCAATCTCGTTGCCATGGCTGCCGCCGCCATGTCGGCGCCGTGCCCCCCGTTGACATAAGCACCCCTGCTTATTACAGTGACCGTTGTGTGCGCCGGTGCACGACAGGCTGGAGGTCGCCGGGTGAAAGCCGTTCGCGTCGTTCGTCATGGTGATCCTGCGAAAGCCATTGAAGTTCAGGATGTACCGGAACCCACTCCTGGACCTGGAGAAGTGCGAATAGCCGTATCCGCCGCCTCACTGAACTTCGGCGACATCGCCCGGTGCCGTGGGACCGTGGCCAGCGTCATGGGGCAGCTGCCCTTCACGCTCGGCATGGACGTCTGCGGTGTCGTCGACAGGGCCGGCGACGGCGCCGCCGGGTGGATGGGACGGCGCGTTGTCGCCATGACCAAACAATCCCTCGGTGGCTTGGCCGACTTCGCTATCGCCCCGTCAACCAGCACTTTCGATGCTCCCCCCGACCTGGATGACGTTACGGCCGCGGCTTTCACGCTGCCGTTCCATGTGGGGTACCTCGCGCTGCACAGGCGCGCGAAACTGACCGCAGGCGAAACCCTGTTGGTGGTGGGTGGTGCCAGCGCGGTCGGGACGGCGGTGATCCAGCTCGGTGTCGCGGCCGGCGCGAACGTCATCGCGATAGCCGGAGGTACCGAAAAGGGGCGGCTGTGTGAGGAACTCGGTGCTTCGGCGATCGACCACACCGCCGGCGACGACTTGTTCGACGAGGTGAACGCCCGCACCGACGGGCGCGGCGCCGACGTAGCCGTCGACCTTGTCGGCGGTGACCAAACCGAGGTCATCTGGACCTGTCTGGCTCGGGAAGGCCGGTATCTGCCGGTCGGTTTCAACGACGACTCCCAGTCGGGTCTCACCGGCCGTCCGCTGCGCAAGGTATCGATGGGCAACATCACGGTGCTCGGCGTGATCCTCGGTTACGGCGAATTGCCCCCCGATTTCCGCCGGTTCGGCCTCAACATGTTCCCCGCACAGGTCGGTAGGGACGTCCATGGTGCGCTGCTGGACCTGCTGGCCGCGGACGCAGTTCGTCCGGTGATCGGCCGGCGGATCGCGATGGACGAGGTGGCCGGCGCCCTCGACGATCACGAACAGCGACGGACCATGGGGCGCACGGTCGTCACGGTCGGGCGCGGATAGCTGACGATGCCCGCGATCAACCCCGATGATGTGATGGCTGCCGCAGTCGAACTGGCCGGGTCCGACGACTTCGGACCCGATGACTTCGTCGAAGGTCTCACCGTGCTGTGCGGGTCGCTCAGTGATGAGGCACAGCTGAGCGAACTGGGCCGGTTCGCGTTGGAGCAGAACATGATCGGCGGTTTGGTGAATCGACTGCGGGTCCACGACTGGGCTCGCCGGTACCCGGCCCTCCTGGACGAAGGCATCGATGCGCCGCTTGTGGTTGTCGGCATGTTCCGGGCGGGCACGACGTTCCTGAGCCAGCTGCTGGACCAGGATCCCGGCAACCGGGCCTTGCTGCGATGGGAGGCAGCCGACAGTGTCCCTCCTCCGTCGCCGGATACGTACCGATCGGGGCCGCGGGTCGATGCGGCCAACACCGCAATCGAGATGCTTGAATCGCTCAATCCGCAGATGAAGGTCGTCCACCACGAGGACGCTGACAGCCCGACGGAGTGCATCACCCTGCTGGGGCAGGACTTCAAAAGCCTCACCTGGGAGGCGATGGCCAATGTGCCTGCCTACAGTGCCTGGCTACTGGGGTCCGATTATCGATCCGCCTATGAGTACCACCGCCTGGTGTTGCAGGTTCTGCAGAGCGGAGGCAGGGGTGGAGCATGGACATTGAAGAGCCCCAACCACGCGATCGCACTGAATGCGTTGATCGAGGCGTATCCCGACGCGCAGTTGATTCTCCTGCACCGCGATCCCACGGTGCTCTGCGCCTCTGCGTGCAGCCTCATCTCCACCCTCACGAGCACCTTCAGCGATGCGGACCACACCAGCTACATCGCCGAACACTGGACACAGCTGCTCGCGGAATCCGTTGAGCGGATAGAGACCTTCCGCAAGACTCATCCCGAGTCGAAGATCGTCGACGTGCAGTACGCCGACCTCATCAGCGATCCGATGGGCACCGTCGAGGGCATCTACGCGGCATGCGGTCGAGAGTTCGCGGCCACGGCACGCACCGCCATCTCGGCATGCATCGATGCCAACCCCAGGGGACGATTCGGCACCCATGGCTACCGACTGGCGGATTTCGGACTGCACGCAGCGGGACTGCGGGAGCGCTTCGCCGAGTATGTTGAGCGTTACGACATCCCGGCCGAGCAGACATAAAACTGCCCACGTTCGTTGGAAAGTGGGCAGTTTTATGTC
>NZ_JBSFPX010000015.1:0-66267 GCF_053588415.1 Mycobacterium sp. NPDC003449 | reverse complement strand
TCGGTGGTCGGCGTGTGTGTGGTAACCACACCGATACCGGAGGCCCTCACCCGTTCGTCGCCGCCACGCCGTTCACAACCTCCCCAAGAGTTACATCTAGTGGAACTGGCCCTCTTCGGTCGAGCCGGTCAGCGCGGTGGTCGAGCTGGACGGGTCAACGGTGGTGGCGATCCGGTCGAAGTAGCCCGCGCCGACCTCGCGCTGATGCTTGGTGGCGGTGTAGCCACGCTCCTCGGCGGCGAACTCGCGCTCCTGCAGCTCGACGTAGGCCTTCATCTGCTCGCGGGCGTAGCCGTGGGCCAGGTCGAACATCGAGTAGTTGAGGGCGTGGAAGCCGGCCAGCGTGATGAACTGGAACTTGAAGCCCATCGCGCCCAGCTCGCGCTGGAACTTGGCGATCGTCGCGTCGTCGAGGTGCTTGCGCCAGTTGAACGACGGCGAGCAGTTGTAGGACAGCATCTGGTCCGGGAATTCGCTCTTGACGCCCTCGGCGAACTTCTTGGCCAGCTCCAGGTCCGGGGTGCCGGTCTCCATCCAGATCAGGTCCGAGTACGGCGCGTAGGCCTTGGCCCGGGCGATGCAGGGCTCCAGGCCGTTCTGCACCCGGTAGAAGCCCTCCTTGGTGCGCTCACCGGTGATGAACGGCTGGTCGCGCTCGTCGACATCGGAGGTGATCAGGGTGGCCGCCTCGGCGTCGGTGCGGGCGATGACCAGGGTCGGCACGTCGGCCACGTCGGCCGCCAGGCGGGCCGAGGTCAGGGTGCGGATGTGCTGCTGGGTCGGGATCAGCACCTTGCCGCCGAGGTGACCGCACTTCTTCTCCGAGGCCAGCTGGTCCTCCCAGTGCGAGCCGGCGACACCGGCGGCGATCATGGCCTTCTGCAGCTCGTAGACGTTGAGCGCGCCACCGAAGCCGGCCTCGCCGTCGGCGACGATCGGGGCCAGCCAGTTCTCCACCGAGGTGTCACCTTCGACCTTGGCGATCTGATCGGCACGCAGCAGCGCGTTGTTGATCCGGCGCACCACCTGCGGGACCGAGTTGGCCGGGTAGAGGCTCTGGTCGGGGTAGGTGTGGCCGGACAGGTTCGCGTCGCCGGCAACCTGCCAACCCGACAGGTAGATGGCCTTCAGGCCGGCGCGCACCTGCTGCACGGCCTGGTTGCCGGTCAGCGCGCCCAGCGCGTTGACGAAGTCCAGATCGTGCAGCTGCTCCCACAGCACCTCGGCGCCGCGGCGGGCCAGGGTGGCCTCCTCGACGACTGAACCCTGCAGGGCCACGACGTCGGCGGGGCTGTAGGTACGGGTGATGCCCTTCCAGCGGGGGTTGTGATCCCAGTCGTGCTGGATCTGCTCCGGCGACTTGGGGGTGCCCACGGTCGACATAGGACTGCTCCTTCGGTTGGTGGCCCACCGCGACGCATCGTTGCTTGCTAACGCCGTGGCAGCTTTGCTCTTCTGCTAATCCGACGATGGCACAGTGCATATCCGCAGGTCCACCCGTTTCACTTGCCAACTTTCGCCAAACGATGGCGTTAACTTGCAAAGGTTGCGAAGAAACATGATGGCTGTACCGGTTCAGAAGCTACCGGCCGGTAACCCAATTCGCGCAGGTCAGTACGCCCGTACTGTTAAACCGGCGGGGGTCAGAGCGTGAACAGTGCGGCGACGGCTTTCATCTCGTCGCCGACGGCGTATGTGAGCGTTCTAACAGCCCGGTCGGTGAGCTCTTCGCCGAATTTGTCGGTCGAACCGGCCGGGTGGACGTGCGAGAGGATCTCCAGCTTCTCCCCCAGCGCCACCGCGGCGTCATGCTCGATCGTGACTCGCAGCGGCTTCTCCAGAAGCTCGGGGTGGGAGAACAGGTAGTCCTCGATCACCGTCCAGTAGATCGAATTGTTCATGTGGTCGAACAGGTCGATATCCGACACCCGGACCGGGTACTCGCGGATCTCCTGCGCGTCCTCGCGGGCGCCGGCCTTCAGGTAGGCCTTCCAGCGCAGCCGGGTCTCGGTGGTGGTGCGGCGCAGACCCTCGAGGAAGTCGTCGGAGATCCGGGCCGGCCCCTGCGTCTCGCGGTTGATGTTGATCCAGAACGCCTCCGATTCGAGCAGGCCGCCCTTGCGGCCGTCGATGCGGACCCGCATCTCGCACCACCGGTTGGACGTGCCCGAACACCAGCGCCGCATCCGCAGCATGTCCTGGAACTCGACGGGCCGGATCAGGTCGATCATGGTGCGCCGCACGATCCACAGCGGGTGGGTCTCCTCGAAGCCCAGCTCGCGCAGCTGATCCGAGCCGATGTCCTGGATGTGGCGGCACGCGGCGTCGAAGCGCAACCGGCCGACCCGGTCGATATCGCCGACCCGCAACGGCCATTCGCGGTCGAAGACGTCGGGATGGGGATCCGGCACCGGCATCATCGCCTTGTTCAGCCCGATGGTCGGCCTTGCAGCGGTGCCCGTCATGTCATCTCCCCAATCGATCGCCCAGACCGATCATGCCAGGCCTCCTCACCCGGACCCAATGACCGATCTGCCAAGAATGCGAAGTCCGGCTTTGCAGCGTTGTTAGGCTGGTTGACGTGGCTAAAACCTTCGTCGGGTCACGGGTGCGGCAACTGCGCAGCGAGCGTGGGTTCAGCCAGGCGGCCCTGGCCCAGATGTTGGACATCTCGCCGAGCTACCTCAATCAGATCGAACACGACGTACGCCCGCTGACCGTCGCCGTGCTGCTTCGCATCACCGAGGTGTTCGGGGTCGACGCCACCTTCTTCGCCTCCCAGGACGACACCCGGCTGGTGGCCGAGATGCGGGAGGTGACGATGGACCGCGATCTCGGGGTCGAGGTCGAGCTCAGCGAGGTCGCCGATATGGTCGCCGCGCATCCCAATCTGGCCCGCGCGATGGTCAACCTGCACCGGCGCTACCGGCTGACCACCACCCAGCTGGCGGCCGCCACCGAGGACCGGTTCTCCGACGGCAGCGGCTCCAGCTCCGGATCGGGGGCCATCTCCATGCCGCACGAGGAGGTCCGCGACTACTTCTACCAGCGCCAGAACTATCTGCACGAACTCGACACCGCCGCCGAGGATTTCACCATCCGGATGCGGATGCACCGCGCCGAGTTGTCTCGTGAGCTGGCCGAGCGGCTGGCCATGGTGCACGGGGTGCGCATCGTGCGGCGGATCGATCTGGGCGACAACGTGCTGCACCGCTTCGATCCGGCCACCAAGACCCTGGAGATCGGCAACCACCTCTCCTCCGGACAGCAGGTGTTCAAGATGGCCGTCGAGTTGGGCTACCTCGAATTCGGCGATCTGATCGACAAACTGGTCGACGAGGGCATGTTCACCAGCGACGAGTCACGCACCCTGGCGCGCCTTGGCCTGGCCAACTACTTCGCGGCCGCAACCGTGTTGCCCTACCGGCAGTTTCACGATGTGGCGGAGAACTTCCGCTACGACGTCGAGCGGCTCTCGGCGTTCTACGCGGTCAGTTACGAGACCGTCGCACATCGGCTCTCGACGTTGCAGCGCCCCTCGATGCGGGGCGTCCCGCTCTCCTTCGTGCGGGTGGACCGGGCCGGGAACATGTCGAAACGCCAGTCCGCCACTGGCTTTCACTTCTCGTCGTCCGGCGGCACCTGCCCGCTGTGGAACGTTTACGAGACGTTCGGCAATCCGGGCAAGATCCTGGTGCAGATCGCCCAGATGCCCGACGGCCGCAACTACATGTGGGTGGCCCGCACCGTGGAGCGGCGCGCATCGCGCTACGGGCAGCCGGTCAAGACCTTCGCGATCGGGCTCGGATGCGAACTGCGCCATGCCCAGCGGCTGGTCTACTCCGAGGGCCTCGACCTCTCCGGTGAGGTCAGCACGCCGATCGGCTCCGGCTGCCGGGTGTGCGAACGCGACAACTGCCCGCAGCGGGCGTTCCCCGCGCTCGGGCGCGCGCTGGATCTCGACGAGCACCGCTCCACGGTGTCGCCATACCTGGTGAGGCCGTCGTAGTTAGACTCGTTTCGGTGAGTGCACTGGAGCCCGCGCGCATCGCGCCAGGCGGATTCAAAGAGCTGGGACCGATCAACTGGGCCATCGCCAAGCTCGGGGCCAGGGCCATCCGGGCACCGCGATTCGCACTGTTCAACGTGCTGGGCCAGCACAAGTTGTTGTTCCTGGCCTGGCTGCCCTATTCGGGCATCCTGCTCGGCCCGCTCGGCAAGCTCTCCCGCAAGGACGCCGAACTCGTCATCCTGCGGGTGGGGCACCTGCGGGACTGTGAATACGAACTCCAGCAGCACCGCCGTCTGGCCCGCAGCCGTGGTGTCGACGAGAAGACCCAGGCCCGCATCTTCGAAGGTCCCGACGCCGAAGGGCTGACCGACCGTCAGCGGGTGCTGATCACCGCCACCGACGAGTTCGTCGTCACCCGCTCCGTCACACCGGAGACCTGGGCCGCCCTGTCGTCGCTGCTCACCAAACAGCAGCTGATCGAATTCTGCATGCTGGCAGGGCAATACGACGGCCTGGCCGCCACGATGACCACGTTGCGGATCCCGCTGGACTTCCCGGACTAGGCCTCACATCGCCGCCGGTTTCTACCTGAGGGTCGTCACCGCGGCCGATCAACAGCCCAGGGGTAGAAAACGGCGCGGCGAATGCGCCAAGGAACCTTATAGGTAGGTCACCCCGAGCACGCCCAGCGAGAACAGCACCGGCGACACCGGCAGCAGCCACAGGAACGCCGCCCAGGTATGGGATTTCTGCTGGTACCTGCGCCAGCCGAAGTACCCGGCGACCGCGCCCGCCACGAACGACACCGCGGCCACCACCAGCACCCACAGGTTGACGTGGGTGCTGTCGGTTGCCAACGAGATGGCGGCCAGCCACAAGATGTGGCCGACCACCAATCCGGCTATGCCGGCGACGATTTCGTTTCTCAAAAGTTGATCATGTGGCCGGCCAGGCCGTGGAAGCATTCCTGCAGCGCCTCCGACAGGGTCGGATGGGTGTGCACGTTGCGGGCCAGTTCGTTGACCGTCAGGTCCCACTTCTGGGCCAGGGTCAGCTCGGGCAGCAGCTCCGACACGTCGGGGCCGATCAGGTGCCCGCCGAGCAGCTCGCCGTACTTGGTGTCGGCGATCAGCTTCACGAAACCGGTCGGGTCGGCCAGGCCGTGCGCCTTGCCGTTGGCGGTGAACGGGAACTTGGCGACCTTAACGTCGTAGCCCTCGGCGCGGGCCTGTTCCTCGGTGAGCCCGAAGCTGGCCACCTGCGGCTGACAGAACGTGGCGCGCGGCATCATCCGATAGTCACCGAGCGGCAACGTCTCCGCACCACCGATGGTCTCGGCCGCGACAACCCCCTGCGCCTCGGCCACGTGGGCGAGTTGCAGCAGCGCCGTGACATCACCGATCGCATAGATGTGCGGAACGTTGGTCCGCATGTACTCGTCGATACCGATGGCCTTGCGCTCCGTCAGCGCGACGCCGGCCGCCTCCAGCCCGAAACCCTCGACGTTGGGGGCGAAGCCGATGGCCTGCAGCACCTTGTCGGCTTTGAGTTCTTCGGTCTTGCCGTCCTTGCTGACCGTGACCTTGACCGCCGACCCCTCATCGGAGATGGTCTCGACCTTGGTGCCGGTCAGGATCTTCACGCCCAGCTTCTTGTACTGCTTCTCGATCTCCTTGGACACCTCGGCGTCCTCGTTGGGCAGCGCACGGGGCAGGAACTCGACGATGGTGACCTCGACGCCGTAGTTCTTCAGCACGTAGGCGAACTCCATGCCGATCGCGCCTGCGCCGGCGATGATGATCGAGGAGGGCAGCTCGCGGGAGAGGATCTGAGTCTCGTAGGTCACCACGTTGTCCGACAGCGAGGTGCCCGGCACTAGCCGGGTCGAGGACCCGGTGGCGATGATGGCGTTGTCGAACTCCACCTTCTCGGTGCCGCCGTCGTTGAGCGCGACCTCCAGGCTGTTGGGCCCGGTGAATTTGCCGTAGCCGTGGATCTCGGTGATCTTGTTCTTCTTCATCAGGAAGTGCACACCGGCCACCCGGCCGTCGGCGACCTTGCGGCTGCGGTCGAACGCCGCACCGTAGTCGAAGCTGGCCTCGCCGCTGATCCCGAAGGTCTTGGCTTCCTTGGTGAACATGTGAGCGATCTCGGCATTGCGCAGCAGCGCCTTCGAGGGGATGCACCCGACGTTCAGACATACCCCGCCCCAGTACTTCGGTTCGACGATGGCGGTGTTCAGGCCGAGTTGGGCAGCGCGGATGGCCGCGACATATCCGCCGGGGCCAGCTCCGAGTACGACGACGTCAAAGTGGGTCACGCTCCCACCCTAATAGGCGCGGCCGGGTTCCTATCGGGCGATCCGGCCGGAGGCTGCCCCGCCGCGCGTTGCGGCGAATCCACGGCGGAAAGGATCCGCGGCGCCGTCGGCTCCGAATTATCTGTGCGGACCTGATGAACCGGCACGGTCAACCGCACGTGTCCAGAAAGGTGGACCCTTCCATGACCAGCTCGACACAGCCCAGGCTGACCCCGCACTTCGATGATGTGCAAGCCCACTACGACTTGTCCGACGATTTCTTCCGGCTGTTCCTGGACCCGACCCAGACCTACAGCTGTGCATATTTCGAACGCGACGATATGACCCTGGAGCAGGCCCAGCTCGCCAAGATCGACCTGGCCCTCGGCAAGCTCGGGCTCGAACCAGGCATGACGTTGCTCGATATCGGCTGCGGGTGGGGAGCCACCGCGCGCCGCGCCGTCGAACGCTATGACGTCAACGTGGTGGGGCTTACCCTGTCCAAGAACCAGGCTGCACATGTGCAGACGATGTTCGACGATATGGACAGCCTCCGACAGCGCCGGGTGCTGCTGGCCGGTTGGGAGGAATTCGATGAACCGGTCGATCGCATCGTCTCCATCGGAGCGTTCGAACACTTCGGCCACACCCGGTATCCGGAGTTCTTCCGAATGGCCCACCGGGTAATGCCATCCGACGGGGTGATGTTGCTGCACTCGATCTGCGGGTTCCATCCGAGCGAGGCCAAACGGCTGGGTATCACCCTCACATTCGACCTGGCGCGGTTCATCAAGTTCCTCCTCACCGAGATCTTCCCGGGCTCGCAGCTGCCTTCAGCCCCGTTGGTCGACGAGCGCGCCACCGACGCCGGATTCGTGCTGACCCGCGAACAGTCGCTGCAGCCGCACTATGCGACGACGTTGGACCACTGGGCGGCCGCGCTGGAGGCCAACCACCGGCGCGCGGTCGAGATCCAGTCCGAGGAGGTTTATCAGCGCTATATGAAGTACCTGACCGGATGCGCGGACCTGTTCCGCAGAGGTCAGGTGGACGTCGTCCAGTTCACCCTGGAAAAGAGTCAGTTCACCCTGGAAGGCGCTGACCTGCGTTGACCGAGAGACCGTCGAATGCTGACCTCGCCAGCCTGCTGCGGCGGGTGGCCGGTCAGGATTCCACCGCGTTCACCCTGTTGTACGACACGACCAGGGCCCGGGTTTTCGGTCTGGTCAGTCAGATCATCCGCGACCCCGGTTACAGCGAGGAGATCACCCAGGAGGTCTACCTGCAGGTCTGGCGCGGGGCGGGGGCGTTTGACCCATCGGCGGGCTCGGCGCTGGCCTGGCTGGTCACCTTGGCGCACCGGCGTGCCGTCGACCGGGTGCGATCCGAGCAGGCCGCACGTCGCCGCGACTCGCGATACGCGTTGACCTCGAATGAGCCACCCGTCGATGTCGTGGTGGAGCGGGCCGCGCTGTCCGAGGAGCACCGCCGGGTGGCCGAATGCCTGGACGCGCTGTCCGACGCCCAGCGCCGGTGCATCGAACTGGCCTACTATCGCGGCCTCACCTACCCGCAGGTGTCGGAACGGATCGCGATCAACCTCACCACCGTGAAGTCGCGGATCCGCAACGGACTACGCAATCTCCGGCACTGTCTGGGTGCGGCATGACCGCCCCCCGCGAACCCGACCTGATGGAGTGGGCGACACCGTATGCGCTGAATGCGGTATCCGACGGCGAGCGTGCCGACATCGAACGCCGGATCGCCGTCGCCCCCGGCGAGGTGGTCGACGCGTTCGCCGCGGAAGTGCGGGCCGTGCGGGAGACCATGGCGACGCTGTCCGAGGTCACCGCGGTCGAACCCCCCACGGCCCTGCGCGGCCGGATTCTTGCGGCGATCGGTTCGCCGTCCTCCCGACGGAATCGCTGGCGCACCGCCGCCGTCGGGGCGGCCGCGGCCGCGGTGATCGTGGCGGCCGGGTTCGGGGCGGGTGTCGCGCTGCGGCCGACTCCGCCGCCGCCCTCGGTTGCCGAGCAGGTGCTCGGGGCCACCGATGTGCGTTCGGTCAGCTCAGCCATCCCGGCCGGAGGCACGGTGACGGCCGTCTACTCCCGGGATCACAACGCGGCCGTGCTGGTATTCGACAACGTCGCCCCGCCGGCGATCGACACCGTGTATCAGATGTGGCTGCTCGACAATGGTCGACCGCGCTCGGCGGGCACGCTGGACGCGGCCGCGGTCGCCCCGTCGACCACCGACATCGTCCACGATCTCGGAGTGGCGAACACGCTGGCGCTCACCGTCGAGCCCGGCACCGGTTCCGAGCAGCCGACCGGGGAGATATTCGCGCAGCTGCCGTTGCAGTGACGGGTGCGGACCGGGCTACGTCCGCGTCGGCACCGGACAGGCATCGGCCGCTTCCGCGACGATGTGGCTCCCGGTGTCGGGCGGCCGGGCCCCGTCGGCGTACTGAGCTCCGGTGATGGATGCCTCGGCGGCCAGTTCGGCGTTCTCGGCGTCGGTGAACGCGCGGCCCCTGGACAGGAAACGCATGCCTTCGGGTGCTTCCAGGCTGAAGCCGCCGCCGCGGCCGGGTACGACGTCGATCACCAGCTGGGTGTGTTTCCACGCCTCGAACTGCGGCCCCGAGATCCACACCGGGACGCCGGTGCTCCCGACGTCGAGCACCCCCAGCAGGATGTCGCGGTCCCCGACGATGAAGTCGCCGTCCGGGTAACACATCGGCGACGACCCGTCGCAGCAGCCGCCGGACTGGTGAAACATCAACGCGCCGTGCCGTTCCTGCAGCCGGACCAGCAGATCGGCGGCCGCCGCGGTGATCAGGGCTCGACTGATCATGTTGTCCTCTCACCTGCTCGGATACGGTGTAACACAGTTCACAGTACGCCCGCGGGTCACAATGGTCTGGTGGTAGATGACCCGTATCTCTGGCTCGAAGACATCACCGGCGAGGACGCGCTCGAATGGGTGCGGGCGCGCAACGACACGACGGTCGCCGAGTTGGGCGGCGAGCGTTTCGAACAGTTTCGCGCCGACGTGCTCGACGTGCTCGACACCGACGACCGCATCCCCTACGTGGGCCGGCGCGGGGACCACCTGTACAACTTCTGGCGGGACGAGGCCAACCCGCGCGGGTTGTGGCGACGCACCACACTCGACAGCTACCGCACCGAGGTTCCGGACTGGGAGACCATCATCGACCTGGACGAGCTCGCCCGCGTCGAGGGTGAGAACTGGGTGTGGGCCGGTCCCGACGTCATCGAGCCCGACCATTCGCTGGCCCTGATCAGCCTGTCCCGCGGCGGCGCCGACGCCGCGGTGGTCCGCGAATTCGACATGCGGACCAAGGAATTCGTGGTCGGCGGGTTCGAGCTGCCCGAGGCCAAATCGGGGGTGTCCTGGGAGGACGAGAACACCCTGCTGGTGTGCACCGATTTCGGTGCCGGGTCGATGACCGAATCGGGGTACCCGCGCATCGCGAAACGCTGGCGCCGGGGTGAGCCGCTGGAGCACGCCGAGACCGTGTTCACCGCCGAACCGACCGATATCCGGGTCATCGCCAGCGTGGACCGGACCCCGGGCTATGAGCACGTCCGGCTCGGGCGCTACACCGACTTCTACAACCGCATCCGCTACGAGGTGCGCGACGGTGAGCTGATCCTGATCGACGTTCCGACGGATGCCACGACGTCGACGCATCGCGAATGGATGCTGATCTCGCTGCGAAGCGACTGGCAGGTCGGCGATGTCACCTATGCGGCGGGCAGCCTGCTGGCCACCAGATTCGACGACTTTCTCTCCGGCACCGGCGAGCTGGCCGTCGTCTACGCCCCCGACGAGCACAGCTGCCTGTCCGGGGCCAGCTGGACCAGGGACAAACTGGTCCTGGTCACCCGGCGCGACGTCGCCAGCCACATCGAGATCGTCACCCCCGGCACCTGGGAACGCATCGACGCACCCGGAATCCCGGAATCGGATGAGACGGTCGTGGTCGACACCGACCCGTTCGGCGACGAGGTCTTCTACGACTCCAGCGGGTTCACCTCGCCGTCGCGGCTCCTGCACGGCACCGCGGGCGGATCGCTGGAGCAGGTCAAGTCCGCGCCTACGTTCTTCGACGCCGACGGTATCGGCGTCACCCAGTATTTCGCCACCTCCGCCGACGGCACGGCGATCCCGTACTTCGTCGTCGGGGAGCGCGAGCAACCGGCTCCGACCTGGCTCTACGGCTACGGCGGCTTCCAGAATTCGCTGACGCCCAGCTATGCCGGCGGGCTCGGGCGGTCCTGGCTGACCCGAGGCGGCACCTATGTGGTGGCCAACATCCGCGGCGGCGGCGAGTACGGGCCGCGGTGGCATACCGGGGCGATGCGGGAGAACCGTCACCTGGTCTACGAGGACTTCGCGGCCGTCGCCGCCGATCTGGTACGGCGCGGGATCACCACGGTCGAACAGTTGGGGGCGTCGGGCGGCAGCAACGGCGGGCTGCTGATGGGCGTCATGCTGACCCGTTACCCCGAGCTGTTCGGTGCCCTGGTCTGCAGCGTTCCGCTACTGGACATGAAGCGCTACCACCTGCTGCTGGCCGGCGCGTCCTGGGTGGCCGAATACGGCGATCCGGACAATCCGGAGGATTGGGCGTTCATGTCGGAATACTCGCCGTACCAGAATGTTTCGGATACCCGGCGCTACCCACCGATCCTGATCACCACCTCGACCCGCGACGACCGGGTACATCCCGGGCATGCCAGGAAGATGACCGCGGCGCTTGAGTCCGCCGGGCATCGGGTCCTCTACTACGAGAACATCGAGGGCGGGCACGGCGGTGCGGCCGACAACAAGCAGGCCGCGTTCAAGGCGGCGCTGACCTACGAGTTCCTCTGGCGCACCCTCGGCGGGTAGCCGCCCACCCAGCCGCGCCCAGCGCCGAATTCGACGTAAACGTCGCGATTTCGCCGGACTCGCAACGATTACGTCGAGTTGGGCGATAGGTAGTGAGTCGCGTGGGCGGTTCTAGAGATGGCCCAACACTGGCTGCTGGATAATTGCCTGCATGGCGCCCGACCGACCCCCCGTCCCCAGTATCCTCGCCGTGCTTGTGGCCACAAGCGTTTTGGCGGCCGGTTGTGCGCAAGACACTGGCGGAACGGCGACGCCAGCTAACGGTGCAGAAGCACCAATAGAAGCAGGCGTATCTGACAAGCAGACGCCCCCCACAGCGACGGGCACAGCCGACGAGTACGCGTGGATGTCGTCAGTGATGCCATCAGCTGGCGAGCTTTCGACGGCCCTGGGCCACGAAACGGGCGCTGGTAGCAGCCGACCGTTCGTAGGTGACAGCAGCGACCTCCGTGATACCTTCACCGGATCCCGAGCGATCGTAGAGGACCAGTGCATCGGTATCGTCTCCCCGTTTGAGAAGCAGGCGTACGGCAGTGCGCCTGTCCGCGCCGTCACGTATGACTCCGGGTCGACAAGCAACTTCGGGGTGGTAGCCCTGGCAACGACTTCGGACGCTGAGTCGCTGTTCGCCACTTTCCAGAAGCGATGGCGAGAGTGTGACGGGATTACGTTGACCAAGGCAGACAGCACATATACGTACACGCACCAGATCACGGATGTCGCTGAAACAGATAACGTGATCTCTGCGGTCGACACTGTGACATCCAACTCGCCTACCGGGGTCCCGGTACGAACGGCGCGGGCACTCGGCCTGGCGGACGATTGCATCGTCGAAACAGAGGTAACGCTCACCGATTCGCTCTCGCCTGATACCCGCCCACACGACGCCGCAGTCGCGCTGGTCCGGTTGATGTCAACGAAGATCGTGAGTGCGCACCGTTGAACCGACCTGGCAAGCACCCGACGACAAAATCGTGCAACACCTGGCAAATGCTTCGCGGTATGCTTCCGTTACGCGGGAGGGGTGACGAGTGTTTGTCGATAGTGAAGTATTGCGGTGTGGCGCCGAGTTCTCGCGGAGCGCGGGTGCAGTCACGCAGCACGGCGCCGATCGTTTCGCGGCCGTACAGCTACTGCCTAAGGTGTTCGGGGACTTCGCTGAGGCGGAGGAATTCGCCAGCGCGCTAAACCGCGCGCACCAAGCCCACGTTGCCTCGATGCACCGACATCAGTCGACACTCGACGCGCTCGCGGACAAGGCCCATACGGCAGCTACCGTCTTCGTGCGGCAGGACGAAGACGCGGCAGGCACTTTACGTGAGGCAGGCCTCAGGCTCATTTGACCTCCGATGCCACCTCTACTGCGACATCTGGACCTGCAGGAGCTGACTAGCGCCGCAGGTGGTAACCCCTGGCAGCTCGATGACACCATCCAGGCCGGAGCGCCTGGTGAGATCAACGAACTCGCTACGGCCTTTCATGAGGCTGGAAGTTGTTTGACCGACGCCGATGATGAGTTCAATACCGCCAAGGAGCGATTCGAAGAAGCTTGGGACCGCGACGACGGTGGCGGTCATCCGATCAACGACTCGGCCGAGGTACAGCGGGCTACTACATCCCTTCATCTCGACAAAGAAGAATTGGCACGTGTCGCAATCGATTTGGCGAACATTTCCGCGTCGCTAGCCGAGACGCAACAAACATCTGCCCAAAGCATCCAAACGCTCGATGCCAGCCTCCGTCAGATCGACAGTGCAATCGACGCAGCTATCGCACAAACGGGCTCATTATTCGATCAGAACGCCCTCGCGCCATTGAAGAATATGGCGATTCAACAAATAGCCAATGCTCTTGAGGCCATCGGAGCTGCGCGCGATACCTACTCCGGCGAACTTTCCAACGCGATGGATAGCATGCGCGCCGAAGGCTACCTCCCCGACGCGGTGGACGCGGCTGACGGTGACGGCGTCAACGCGCAGGATTCAGCCCGTGGGGAGGCCGCGGACTATAACTTCCAGCAGCTGGCTGCCGATCAGGCGCTTGTCAATAGCGCAGGCCCCATGACGCCGGAGAAAATAGCCGCGGCGGCGCGATTACGCGACTATGCGACGATTCAAGATCCAATGGCCGATCCGACAGCTGTGCGCCTGGCCGGTGAACGGCTAGACGATTTCCAGACGGCGCGACGAATACCCGGGACGCTTCCTGTCGATCCGATCCTCGGCTCTGATCCGCAACGACGCGCGCTAGTCCGGCAAGAATGGCAGAAGCAACTCGAAGCAGGCTCTTCGTGGATGCCACCGATGTCTCCGGACCAAGCTACAGCCTGGATGGATCGGCAGGAATCCGTCGCGCGCAGCGAGACTCTCCGCGAAGCTGTGCGGGGGCTCGAAAGTCAGGGGCTCTCGAAGGAATCAGCCACTTCCGTAGCAACGGCCATGTCGCAGGGCGCTTCGCTGAAGGACATCGCGTCCGCTGCCGGGCCTCTCGGCGAGTTGAAGCAAGCTGACGGGCTATTTTCAGACAACAGACATGTGCTGCCATGGGAACGCATGTCTACGTCTGAGATAAAGACGATCGCGGGATTGGGTAAGGGGCTCACTGTCGCTGGGCCGGTCCTGGAGTTCGTCGCGGCCTATCAAGACGTTCAGAACGGTGCTGCGCCAGGGAAGACTTGGGGTGAAGCCATCGGAACCGTCGGTGGCGGTTACGCGGGCGGCGCCTTAGTGGGTATGGCTGGCGGCGCCCTCCTCGGCCCGCCTGGCATGTTTGTCGGGGCAGTTGTCGGGGGCCTTGCGTTCGGCGAAGGTGGAAAACAACTGGGCGGCTACTACGGGAGCAAGTTTGACAACTAGCCAGGATGCCGCGAGCGTAGCTGCGGCTGGCTCTCCCCAGTTACCGGTGGCACCGCAGACCTTGATAATTGCCGGTGCTCTCATCGTCATCGCCGGCGCTTTCGTGGCGGCGTTCGTCGACAACCCACGTCACCAGCGGTGGAGCTATTGGTGTGGCTGGCTGGCAGGAACAGCCGTCATCGCTTGCGCATTCGTTGACCAGGGCTGGCGTATGACGGCCTCAGCTGCGGGGATTGGTCTTGTCGGCGCCGTCACGATCGCGTACTTCCGCACGCCGTACATCAAAATCGGCGGACGAGTATTCGCCTTCACGCTGGTGCACAGCGATACCACCCAACACGGTGGGGGCTCACCAACGCGACACAACCCCGATGCGTATGGCAACTTCCTCACCGCGGGCAAGTATTGGTGGACGACCGCTGTCCTCAGTATCGGGGTGGGTGTTCTCCAACTTTTGGAGGGCCGCACCGAGCTGACGCTGGGCCTCGCCGTTGTAATCTCGGTTCTACTCGCGGTGACCGGTCACCTCGATGTTCGCGACCGATTCCCGGTCGCCCGCAGGCAATTCGTTGCGCTCGGCGTGGTGGCGGTTTCGTCGATCCCCATCTTCCTCAGTCCGATTCTGGCGTACGCCGTGACGTATTACTGGCTCGCTCCGGGCAGCAGCACCCGTAGGGACGAAATCGAGCGAGACGACACGTTGAACTGACGCACAGTCTCGCAGCTGTCGTCTCTGCAAAACAGCCCCGCCCAGCACCGAATTCGACGTAAACGTCGCGATTTCGCCGGACTCGCAACGATTACGTCGAATTGGGCGAAAGGTGGCGGTCAGTCTCGGCGGCGCAGTCCGCCGAGCATCGCGGCGATCACGCCGAGCGCGACGAGCCCACCACCGGCGGCCAGGGTGAGATTGAGCCAGGTGTGCAGGCTCCCGATCGCGTGGCCGACCATCACATCGGCGATCTGGCGGATGTCACCGCTGGTGTGGTTGAGCCCGTCGTTGATGTAGCGCCGCGCCACCTCCAGGCCGGCCCACCCGGCCGCGCCGACGAGCAGAGCCGAGACACCCAGTGCGGCCAAGGCTTTGCCCCGGGACCGGGCGGCGGCCAGCGTCAGCAGCGCGAAGACCCCGGTCAGGATGGCCGCGCCGACGCTGACCCAGGGGCCCCAGACCGCGGCCGGCCGCAGCCGGCCCGGTTCGAGGCCGGCCGGGGGCGAGGCCGCGATCGGCACGGTGAGGGTTTGCGGCACGTCGATGTCGAAATCGGCCAGGGTCTGCCGGAAGGACGAGTCGGCCAGCATCGGGGCCAGGTCGATCACCCAGCCGCCGTCGGCGTCGCGGGCCACCTGGTCGGTGAACATCCAGGTGTGCACGATTTCGTTGGCCCTGGCGAACTGTCCCGGAAACTCCTCGCCCGAGGTGTAGCCCGCGGCCACCCCACGCACCAGCCCCGGGTCCACATCGGCGCCGTTTTTGGCGGCCAGCACATTGACCTGGGTGGTGAGTTCACCGGCGACGGCCCGCTGGAGCAGCGGATCCTTCGCGGCGTCGGCGGCCAGCGCCGAGTAGCCGGCCTGGCCGACGATGTTGCGTTGCGCCCACACCGCGGGCAGCGCGACCGCCAGCAGCGCCGTGGTCAGCAGCCACAGGAACAGCGTCATGACGAACCGCACGCCGTCCTCCTAGCCGGGACGGCGCCCGTTCAGTCCGACAGGGCGCGCCCCACGATCATCGGATCGGCGGTGCCGACCACCTCATGGTCCTTGTTGTCGTAGTTGAATTTACCGAGCACATACCGCATCGCGTTGATCCTGGCGCGTTTCTTGTCGTTGCTCTTCACCACGGTCCACGGTGCGATCTCGGTGTCGGTCCAGGAGAACATGTCCTCCTTGGCCGCGGTGTAGTCCTCCCATTTGTCCAGCGAGGCCAGGTCGGTCGGCGACAGCTTCCACTGCCGCACCGGGTCGACCTGGCGGATGGTGAACCGGGTGCGCTGTTCGGACTGGGTCACCGAGAACCACAGCTTGGTCAGGCTGATGCCGTCGTTGACCAGCATCTGCTCGAACAGTGGGGCCTGTCGGATGAACTCGGCATGCTGCTTGGGCGTGCAGTAGCCCATCACCCGCTCGACGCCGGCCCGGTTGTACCAGGACCGGTCGAACAGGACGACCTCACCGGCCGCGGGCAGGTGCTCGACGTACCGCTGGAAGTACCACTGGGTGCGTTCCTTCTCGGTGGGCTTCTCCAGCGCGACGACCCGGGCACCGCGTGGGTTGAGGTGCTCCATGAACCGCTTGATCGTGCCGCCCTTGCCCGCGGCGTCGCGACCCTCGAACACGATGACGTGCCGGTGGCCGTTGGCCTGGCTCCACTTCTGCAGCTTCAGCAACTCGATCTGCAGCAGCCGCTTCTGCTCCTCGTAGTCGTTGCGCTGCATCCGCTCGTCGTACGGGTAGCCCTCCCGCCACGTGTCGACCACCTCGCCGCCGGGAAGAAGCAGCAGTTCAGGGTCGTCGTCGTCATCGTCGCGGACGGCATAGCCGGAGGAGTCCAGGGTCACCGGCAGAAAATATCGACCCCGGCAAACACCGAGGTGACGTCACGGTGAACGAACGGTGGCGGGTTATGCCGTCGCCGCTACCTTTTGGCCCTGCGCCGCGGCCGGGCCAGCGCCATCCTGGTCATCAGCTTGTTCATCCGGGCCAACGCCTTGTGCGAGTTGTTGTAGTAGTTGCCGCCCGCCCCGGCGTTGGTGCGCGGCACCACCACCGTCTCCTGCCTGCAGAACTTGCGGACACCGTCGGCGCCGCCGAACCGGGCCCCGATACCCGAGGTCTTCCAGCCACCCATCGGTGCCGTGGTACACATCAGGTTCGAGATCACGTCGTTGACGTTGACCGCACCGCAATCCAGCTGCAGCGCAACGGCCTTCGCCCGCTCGGCGTCCCGGGAGAACACCGAGGCGCTCAACCCGTACGGGCTGTCGTTGGCCAACCGCACGGCCTCTTCCACCGAGGACACCTTCATGACCGGCAGTGTCGGGCCGAAGGTCTCCTCGGTCATGCACGTCATCGAATGGTCGACGTCGACCAGCACGGTCGGCGGGTAGAACGAGCCCGCCCCCTCCGGACGTTTACCACCGGTCAGCGCCTTCGCCCCGGCGGCGATCGCCTCGTTGACGTGCCGCTCGGTGACGGCGACCTGGCTCTCGTCGATCTGGGCGCCGAAGTCGTAGCCCTCGCCGGCCCCCATCTTGAGGTTGTTCACCGCTTTCACCGTGGCCTCGACGAACTGGTCGTAGACCGGTTCGAGGACATAGACCCGTTCGACGGACACACAGGTCTGGCCGGCGTTGAACATCGCGCCCCAGACCGCGGCATTGGCGGCCAACTCCACATCGGCGTCCTCGAGGACGATCATCGGGTCCTTGCCGCCGAGTTCCAGGCTGACCGGGGTAAGCCGGCGGGCGGCGCGCTCCATCACCTTGGCCCCGGTGGCGCTTGAGCCGGTGAACTGGACGTAATCGGAATTGTCGACGACGGCCTCGACGGCCTCGCGGGCACCCTGGACAATCGCCATCACCTCGGGGGCGCCGGAGTCGATCCAGCCGCGCAGCAGCAGTTCGGCGGTCAGCGGAGTGCGCTCGGACGGTTTGAGCAGCACCGCACAACCCGCGGCCAGCGCGGCGATGCCGTCCATCAGAAGATTGGCGACCGGATAGTTCCACGGCGCGATGATGGAGACCACCGGGCGGGGCCGGTAGTGGACGGTGACCTTCTTGATCGACAGGAACGGCAGCGACGCCGGGCGGCTCTCAGGTTCGAGGGCCTTTTCCATCGTCTTGATGTAGTACGACGCGATCATGATCAGCAGCGGGACTTCCTGGGCCGCATCGACCGCCGACTTCCCGGTCTCGGCGATCAGCAGCTTCTCGATCTCGTCGCGGTGCTCGCCGAGCCACACCGCGTAGCGGGCGAGCACTGTGGCCCGGCCCTTGGCCCCGCGGGCCTCCCAGTCCTTCTGGGCGCTGCGCAGCCCCGCCGCGATCCGCGGCACATCGGCGGGATCGGTCCAGCGCACCTGGCCGGCGACGGCCCCGGTCGCTGGGTTGCGAATGGTGCCGGTGTCCGGCAGATCAACTTCAGGCGTCGCTGTCATAGCGCTATGTTAACCACCATTTGTGATCCACGTCGCACCGGGTTTACACCTGTCAAGTTTGCGCAGCGCCCGGCCCCGGAGCCACTCCCTCCGGCTCCTGCCGAGTGTCAGTCCGTCTTGTCCGTGTCGTTCCCGTCCTGCGCGTCATTCGCCTCGTTCGCGGTGGCGGCCTGCGGCTTCGTCGGTGGCTTCGACTTGTTTGCCCCCAACATGTTTCGGGCCATTTCCCTCGCACCGTTGATCATCGCCTGGCCCCGGGTCTTGGCCTTGTCCGCCCGAGCTTCGGCCCGCTCATTGGCCTGCTTGATCCGCGCGTCGAGCTTCGTGAAATGTGGCTTGAGGCGGGTGACGTCGCGGGATTCCGACGAGCCCGGCTGCGGATCTTCCGGATTGTCCTGCGGGTCCAGCTTGACGTCGAGGACGTCGGCGACCGCCCTGCGGGTGTCCCTGGTGGCCCCCCACAGCGTCTGATTGCGGAAGTGCATCAGCGCGCCGTCCACTTTGGGATCGTCGGTGGTGAAGTTGCCGTCGCTGCCGCCGCCGAGCGAGGGTGGCAGCGCCTGCGCCAGCCCCTCGATGGCCGGATCGGCCGCCCACAGCGGCGCGTCGATGTACTGCCGGATCGCCAGGTAGAGCGCGCCGCTGTCACCCGTGACCATCGCCTGCGCGATCGGGACGATGCCGAACGGGGCGTTGATCGCGCCGGTCAGCGATCGTTGGGCCGACTCGATCAGACCCGCCGCGAGGGCCGCGGCGTAATTGTCGTTGAGCACCGCGGGGTCGACGCCAAGGACCTCTGCCACCTGTGCGTTGACTGCGTCCCTCAACCCGAGCAGTTGCTCGTTGCGGAACTGCATGAAGTCGCCGTCACCGGCGCTGGTGGACGGGTCATCGTTCGAACCGCCGCCCAGCGCCGGGGGCAGGGTGTCGGCGACGGCCTCGATGAGCGGGTCGGCGACGTACAACGGCGCGTCGACGATCTGGCGGATCTGGGAGTACAGCCTGTCGTTGCCGCCGCCCGCGAGCTGGGCGGCCAGCACCAGCGGCAGCAGTGGCGCCTGTGCCAGCTGCTCGACGAACCGCTTCGCAGACTCACTCGCGAGCTCGGATTGCGACAGGCCGTCGAATTTCGCCGACAATGCGGCCTGGGCGTCGACGATGCGTGGCGGCGTCATCGATAGCCCCATCGGCGCGACGGCGATGACGCCCGCCCCGACCATGGCGACACCTGCGCTCAGACCGCACCGAACCCGGTTGTTCATCTTGAGATCCCCTTATCCCCAGGTTGTTGCCCCTGGACTCGTCAGCAAATTACGCGAGCACGGGTCAATATCTCAGGTTTTTCACAGGTGGCCATCCGGCGATCGTTGCCAACGCAACAATTCCGGCGATAGTTGTGATTGCCGCAAACCGAAAACCTGGCGAACAGCCCAGCTCAATCACAACTTTGAGATTTGCCAGAACATGATCGACGGTTCAAAACTCCGTTATCCGTCCGCGCCCCGCTCAACCTCAGGCCCGAATATGTGTGGCGTGGTGGCGGTTAGGCTGCGGCGGGCCCGGCCGCCCCGCCCGCCGGCGCGGTACCGCCCGGCGGGCAGAGTTGGCCACGGCGCACCGGGCGCCGGCGCGCCGACGAGGGCTGAGCGAAGGAGAGGTGAAAGGTTGACACCGGCTACCCGGGGGTCGGTGCCCGCTCGCGATCACCCAGGAGGATGACGACCGCGTACACCATCGACACACCCAGCAATGCCGCTCCGACAGTGTCGGTGAAGTAGTGATGCGTGATCGCCTGGCCGAATACGCCGAGCAGACCGACGGCCACCGCAACCACCACCGCCCAGGTGGCGGCGGCCGCGACGAGCACGAACAGCCCCAGCACCGTCACGGCGAACGTGACATGGCCGCTGGGATAGGCCAGGCTGCCGCCCTTCTCCCGGCCGAAGATGCGTTTGCACACCTGCGCGACGACCACCGCGAGCGGCGGGGCCAGCACCACCGCCGCCGCCAGCCACCATCGGCGACGGACCAGCGCGACCCCCGCCGACACCACCAGCACGGCGGCGATCAACGGCGGGTAGGTGAACCACAGGCACACCCAGCGGTATTGCCCCATCGCGCGACCGAGGTTGAG
The DNA here is from genome assembly GCF_053588415.1 of Mycobacterium sp. NPDC003449. Taxonomy (NCBI): domain Bacteria; kingdom Bacillati; phylum Actinomycetota; class Actinomycetes; order Mycobacteriales; family Mycobacteriaceae; genus Mycobacterium; species Mycobacterium sp. NPDC003449. Next base: position 45,885 of record NZ_JBSFPX010000015.1, on the reverse strand, counting down.
AAACCAGGTGTCGAGGGGTGTCGGGCCCTTGCCCACGACCCAGCCCAGCAGCAGCATGGCGGCCAGCCCGAGCGGCGGCCACCACCGCGTCGTCAACCGATGATGCCGCGCAGATAGGCCGCCTGGCCCAGGTGCTGCGCACAGTCGTCGATGATGCTCACCAACCGGACACTAGCGGTCACCGGCGGATCCCACCGGGTATCGACGATGCGTCCGAGCTCCTCGTCGGTGACCGTGGCGATGTACTCCAACGTCACCTTGTGCACGGCGCGGTAATAGCCCGCCAGCAACTCAATGGGGGCGCGCACCTTGGCGACGTCGTCGGCGCTGTGCCCGTAGCCCATGTCGCCGCGCGGCAGGTCCAGACCGAACCGGTCCACCCAGCCGTCGCGCGTCCACACCTGCTCGAACCCGGCGACATCGCACAGTTGAAGGTCCTGACCACGGGCGCTGTGCCAGATCAGCCACGCGATGCTGTTGGCCTGCGGCGTCGGCCGGTACACCGACTGCTCCTCGCTCAGGCCCTCGGTCAGTTCGTCGACGTGCTCGATCAGCCGGGTGAACGCGTCGCGCAGCAGTTCGCGGACGGCGTCGGATTCGGAGACGGTCATGGTCCCGACGCTACTCGCGAAGGCGATATACCCGGTTACTATCACGGCCATGCCGCTGAACACCGGTGACGTGTTCGCCGGGTACACAATCCAACGATGGCTGGGCTCCGGTGGCATGGGCGAGGTGTACCTCGCGCGGCACCCGCGTCTGTCGCGCCTGGATGCCCTGAAGATCCTGCCCACGTCGTTGACCGACAACCCCCAGTACCGGCAGCGGTTCAACCGCGAGGCCGAAATCGCAGGCAGCCTCTGGCATCCCCATATCGTCGGCCTGCACGACCGCGGCGAAACCGACGGGCAGCTGTGGATCGCCATGGACTACGTCGACGGCACCGATGCGTCGCGGCTGGTCCGCGAGCTGCACCCGGACGGGCTGCCGGTGCGTGAGGCCATCGAGATCGTCGCGGCGATCGCCGAAGCCCTCGACTACGCCCATTCCCGCAACCTGCTGCACCGCGACGTCAAGCCGTCCAACATCCTGCTGACCCGCCCGGACGCGCCGCGGCGCCGAATCCTGCTCGCGGACTTCGGGGTTGCCCGTCGCTCCGATGACATCAGCGGTCTGACCGCGACCAATATGACCGTGGGATCGATGGCCTACTCGCCGCCCGAACAACTCCTGGGGCAGCCGATGGACGGCCGGGCCGATCAATATGCCTTGGCGGCCAACGCTTTTCAGCTACTGACCGGTCAATCTCCGTTCCAGCACTCCAATCCCGCCGTGATGATCAGCAAACACCTCAACGAACCGCCACCCCGTCCGAGCGCATCCCGCGCCGACCTCGCCCACCTGGACGCGGTACTGGCCCGCGCCCTGGCCAAGGATGCCGGTGCGCGCTACCCGAATTGCGGTGATTTCGCCCGGGCCTTCGCCACCGCGGCGACCAGCCCGGTCCAGACCCCGACACCGGCTCCGGCAGCCCCACCGCCGGTGATCGCGCACCCCGTCGCCGCACCGGTTGGCGGGTCACCCGGATGGCCGCCCCCTCCCCTGCCACAGCCCAGCCGACCGCGCGGCCGCGACACCGCCCGGGCCGTCATCACCGCGGCACTGTCGGTGATCCTGTTGTGCGCCATCGGATTCGCCGCCAGCCAGTTCATCCGCCCGGCTCCCGAGACGCCCAGCACCCCGCAGTGGGAGCCCTATGTGGAGGCGGCCAAGGACCTCGGGCTCAACCTCGTCACGGTGAGCGCGGACTCGGTCGACGCGGACATCCAACGTGTGCTCGACGCCTCCACCGGCCAGTTCCATGACGAATTCAGCCAGGGCGCAGCCGAACTCAAACAGCAGACGGTGGCGGACCGGATCGAGGCCGAGGGCACCGTCGCCGGCGCGGGCATCGAGGCCTACACCCCGGAAGGGGCCATGGTCCTGGTGGCGGTCAAGACCCAGACCACCGATAAATCCAGCCCCGGCCCGGTGTACCGGGTGGAGCGGCTGCTGATCAACGTCGCCAAGGTCGATGACGGCTACCGGGCCTCGACGGTGGTGAACGTCAAATGACCGAGCGCAGGACGGCCTGGGGCGTGCTGGTGGCGGCGCTGGGCGTGGCGATTCTCGTGGCGACCGGGCTGGGAGTGTGGCAGCTGGTGGCGAAGAACCGGCAGGCGCCGCCGCTGGCCGCCGACCAGTGGCAGGACCGCCAACGGGTGACCGCCCTGGCCAGGGACAGCATCGTGATGGTGCTGAGCTACACGCCCGAGACCACCGGGCACTACGTCGACAACGTCGCATCGGTGCTGACCGGCAAGGCGCTCGACGACTATCACGAGGCCGCGCGTTCGACGCTGGACACCGCCCGGCTCCGCGGCGTCACCCAGACCAGCTCGGTACCGGGCGCCGCGGTCGAATCCCTCACCGGCGACAAGGCGCAGGTGCTGGTCTTCGTCGATCAGGAGACCCAGACGCGGGGCCGCCCGTACCCGACCCTGACCCCGCGCACGATCCGGGTCGGGATGACCAAGGTCGACGGCTCCTGGCTGATCGACACCCTCGAACCGATCGAGCCGTAGCCCCTACTGCGGGGCGGCCCCGTGGAAGACCGCCTCGACGTTGTTGCCGTCGGGATCACGGACGAACGCCCCGAAGTAGCCGGGGTGGTACTCGGGCCACAGCCGTGGCGCATGCAGGGACTCCGCGCCCAGCCGCAGCGCGGCGTCGTGGAACGCCGTGACCGCCTCGGCGCCGGATGCCTGGAAGGCCACATGGATCTCGCGGTTGGGCCCGCCGGCCGCACCGGCGCTCGCATCGGCGATCCAGAACGCCGGATTCCCCTCGGTGCCGTAGCCGATGGCCACCCCGAAATCCAGCTGCCGGGTGTAGCCCAGCACCTCCAGGACCGTGTCGTAGAAATCTTTGGCCCTGGCGAAATCGGCGCAGTTGATTCCGAAGTGATCGATCACGGGCTCGATCCTGGCACGGGCCACCGACGGATCGTCGTACGTTGGTGGGATGAGCTATGACCTTGTGGTCAGGGGTGGCCTGATCGTCGACGGGCTTGGCAGTGAGCCGTACCCGGGCGACATCGCGGTGCGCGACGGCGTCATCGCCGCGGTCGGCACCGTCGCGGGCGACGCCACCCGCGAGATCGACGCCACCGGCATGCTGGTCACGCCGGGATTCGTCGACCTGCACACCCACTACGACGGTCAGGCGATCTGGTCGGACCGGCTCAACCCGTCCTCGGCCCATGGCGTCACCACCGCCGTGATGGGCAACTGCGGGGTCGGGTTCGCACCGTGCCGGCCGGCCGATCACGACGTGCTGGTCGATGTGATGGCCGGCGTCGAGGACATCCCCGGCGTCGTGATGGTCGACGGCCTGCCCTGGACCTGGGAGACGTTCCCGGAGTTCCTCGACGCCCTCGGGGCTCGACGGCTCGATATCGATGTGGCGGCGTTCCTGCCGCATTCGCCGCTGCGGGTGTACGTGATGGGCCGGCGCGGTGTGGACCGGGACCCGGCCACCACCGAGGATCTGGCGCTGATGCGCAAGCTGGCCGCCGAGGCGGTCCGGTGCGGCGCGCTGGGCTTCGCATCATCCCGGTTGACCATCCACAAGACCGAGAGCGGCAGGCCGATTCCCAGCTACGACGCCGGCTATGCCGAGATCGAGGCGATCGCCCGCGGCGTCGAGGACGCGGGCGGCGGGCTGATCCAGTTCGTGCCCGATCTGGTCGCCGGGGATTACGAGCCCGCGCTGCAGACGGTGTTCGACGTCGCCGCCGATGTCGGGCTGCCGGTGACGTTCACCCTGGCGATCGGCAACGCGGGCCCGGCGTTCTACGAAGACGCGTTGCGGATGGTCGAAAAGGCCAACTCCAACGGTGGCCACATCACCGCCCAGATCTTCCCGCGCCCGATCGGCCTGGTGCTCGGCCTCGAGTTGTCCGGCAACCCGTTCGTGCTCTACCCGAGTTACCGCGAGATCGCCGACCTGCCGCTCGCCGAGCGGGTCGCCCAGATGCGCAAACCCGAAGTACGGCAACGGATCCTGACCGATTCGGCGGCCAGTGACGGGCATCCGCTGATGTTCGCCGTCCAGGCCTGGGACTACATGTATCCGCTGGGCGAGGAGCCCGACTACGAACCCGACCCGTCGAACTCGATCGGTGCACGGGCCAGGGCCCGCGGCGTCGACCCGCTCGAGGAGGCCTACGACCGGGTGCTCGATGACGACGGGCACGCGATGCTGCTGGTCACGCTGGCCAACTTCCGGGACAACTCGCTCGACACGGTCGCCGAGCTGATCCGCCGCGACGATGTGGTGCTCGGCCTCGGTGACGGCGGCGCGCACTACGGGATGATCTGCGACGCCAGCTTCCCGACCTACCTGCTCACCCACTGGGTGCGAGACCGCTCCGCCGGCCGGTTGAGCGTCTCAGACGCCGTCGCCGAACTCACCTCGGTGCCGGCCCGAGTCGCGGGGCTGGCCGATCGCGGCCGAATCGCGGTGGGGTACAAGGCCGATCTCAATGTCATCGATCACGGTGCGCTGCGGTTGCACCGCCCGGCCGTCTCCTACGATCTGCCCGGTGGCGGGCGGCGCCTGGACCAGGCCGCCGACGGTTACGTCGCCACGATCGTCTCCGGCGAGGTCATCGCCGAGCACGGCGTGCCCACCGACGCGCGCCCGGGCCGGCTGGTCCGCGGGCGGCAATCCGCACCGGTCTGACCAGTCGGGCACCGGGCGCCCGCAACCGCACTATCCTCACCCTCATGAGCGTGAAAGTGGACCTCAACCAGCTGGCCGACAAGCTGACGGACTACACGTTCGCCTACCTCGTCACGGTCGACGACAACTACCACGCGCACACCGTGGCGGTCGAACCCCGGCTCGTCGGCGGCGTCATCGACATCGGGCCCATCGGCGGGCAGACCCGCAGAAACCTCGCCGCGCACGATGGTGTGACCCTGGTCTGGCCGCCCCGCAAGGCCGGCGGCCACTCGCTGATCGTCGACGGCCGCGGCCAACCCGCCGCCACCGATGACGACACCCCGCAGATCGTGCCCAGCCGCGCAGTCCTGCACCGGCTGAAGGGGCGGGCGGGCACGCCGGGGGCCAACGATTGCGTGGTGCTCTCCGAGAACTGAGGCGAGCGTGGGGGTCATGCACGCTGTGCCGGCAAAATCCGTACATAGGGCCCACTCTCGGATCAGATCGGGCAGCCGGCGGCACGCAGTCTGGCCCGGACACGGTCGACAATGACCTGTGGTCGCGACATCATCTCCGCGCTGACCCGCACCACCACCCAGCCGGACTCCTCGAGCAGGGCGATGCGGTCGATATCCCACGACCGTTGCCTGCGATCGGTCCAGTGCTGAACGCCGTCGTATTCGACCGCGACTTTCCATTCCCGCCAACCCATGTCGACGCGGATGTGCAGCTCACGAAACTCGATCTGAGTTTCCGGCGCCGGTAGCCCACCCCGGACCAGCATCAGCCGCAACCGGCTCTCCTGAGGGGATTCGGCGCCGCCGTCGACCAGGGGCAGCAGTGAACGCAACCGCGCGACACCCCGCGCCCCGGGATGGGCGTCGGCCACCGCCAACACGTCGGCCGGCTTTATTCTCGTGGCGTTGAGCAGCGCATCCACCAGCGGCACTGCCAGTTCCATCGGGTACAGCCGGCCCAGGTCAAACGCCGTGCGTGCCGGGCTCGTCGCGGCCACCCCGGCGACCACGCATTCTTCACCTGTTCCAAGCGTCCACGAGTGCGCGATGATCCCCCTGGGCGCGTGACGATCGGCACGGACCACCTCGGCCGGCGCGGCGGGGTTCAGCCACCTGGTGCCGAACACCGCTGCGGCCGACACCCCGGCGAGCGTCGCGCCCGTGGACAGCCATGCCGCCTGGGCCCTGATCCGGGCGGTCAGTTCGAGGTCGCGCCTGATGTACACGTCGCGGTACAGCGCGATGTGAGACCGGATCAGCCCGCGCCGAGTGAGGTCACCGCGACGCACCGCCGCACTTCCGATGAAGGGTTCCATGGCCGCACGCTCGCCGGCCACTCCGACGAGCGTGGGGGTCACGCACCGAAATCCGGCGAGAGTTGTGCATAGCGCCCACGTTGGGGATAACACGAAAAGGCCCGGCCCCATAACGGGACCGGGCCTCCTCAGGTGACTTCTTAGAAGTCCATACCGCCCATGCCACCGGTCGGGTCGCCGGCGGGTGCGGCGGCCTTCTCCGGCTTGTCGGCGACGACGGCCTCGGTGGTGAGGAACAGCGCCGCGATGGACGCCGCGTTCTGCAGCGCCGAGCGGGTGACCTTCACCGGGTCGGCGACGCCGGCCTTGAGCAGGTCCTCGTACTCACCGGTGGCGGCGTTCAGGCCGGTACCGGCGGGCGAGTTGGTGACCTTCTCGGCGACGACGCCGGGCTCCAGACCACCGTTGAGGGCGATCTGCTTGAGCGGGGCCGACAGCGCGACACGCACGATGTTGGCGCCGGTCGCCTCGTCACCGGTGAGCTTGAGCTCCTCCAGCGACGGAGCCGACTGCAGCAGGGCCACGCCACCACCGGCGACGATGCCCTCTTCGACGGCGGCCTTCGCGTTGCGAACGGCATCCTCGATGCGGTGCTTGCGCTCCTTGAGCTCCACCTCGGTGGCGGCACCGGCCTTGATCACCGCAACACCGCCGGCCAGCTTGGCCAGGCGCTCCTGCAGCTTCTCGCGGTCGTAGTCGGAGTCGCTGTTCTCGATCTCGCTGCGGATCTGAGCCACCCGGCCCGAGATGGCGTCGGAGTCACCGGCGCCCTCGACGATGGTGGTCTCATCCTTGGTCACGACGACCTTGCGGGCCTGGCCCAGCAGCGCGACATCGGCGGTCTCCAGCGAGAGGCCGACCTCTTCGCTGATGACCTGGCCACCGGTGAGGATGGCGATGTCCTGCAGCATGGCCTTGCGGCGGTCACCGAAGCCGGGGGCCTTGACGGCAACCGACTTGAAGGTGCCACGGATCTTGTTGACCACCAGGGTCGACAGGGCCTCGCCCTCGACGTCCTCGGCGATGATCAGCAGCGGCTTGCCGGACTGGATGACCTTCTCCAGCAGCGGCAGCAGATCCTTGACGGTCGACACCTTGGAGCTGACCAGCAGGATGTAGGGGTCCTCCAGGACGGCTTCCTGGCGCTCGGCGTCGGTCACGAAGTAACCCGAGATGTAGCCCTTGTCGAAGCGCATACCCTCGGTGAGCTCCAGGCTCAGGCCGAAGGTCTGGGCCTCTTCGACGGTGATGACACCCTCGTTGCCGACCTTGTCCATGGCCTCGGCGATCAGGTCGCCGATGGACTGGTCACCGGCCGAGATACCGGCGGTGGCAGCGATCTGCTCCTTGGTCTCGACCTCCTTGGCGCTCTTGAGGAGACCTTCGGTCACCTTCTCGACGGCCTTCTCGATACCACGCTTCAGGCCGAGCGGGTTGGCGCCGGCAGCGACGTTGCGCAGACCTTCGCGAACCAGGGCCTGAGCCAGCACGGTGGCGGTGGTGGTGCCATCGCCCGCGACATCGTCGGTCTTCTTGGCGACCTCTTTGACCAGCTCAGCGCCGATCTTCTCGTATGGGTCCTCCAGCTCGATCTCCTTGGCGATGGACACACCATCGTTGGTGATCGTGGGGGCGCCCCACTTCTTCTCCAGGACGACGTTGCGACCCTTGGGGCCCAGCGTGACCTTTACCGCGTCGGCGAGGCTGTTGAGGCCCCGCTCGAGGCCGCGACGGGCCTCTTCGTCATACGCAATTGTCTTAGCCATTGCGAAGTGATTCCTCCGGATAGGGGATCGCACGTTATGTGGTCAGGTTCAGTGCCCGCGACGGACGACCGGGTGTGCTCCCGCAGGTGCGGCCCCGGCCTCACCGGCCTGACCTAGCACTCACTGATCGAGAGTGCCAACTGCATTCTTAGCACTCGACCAGGGCGAGTGCAAGGGAAGGTCTCGGCGATCGCGCACGGTGAACCCGCCGCTAACGCGGCACCACCGCGCTCAGCGAAACGAACTGCCAGCCTGCGGCCTGCATGGCCGGGATAGCCTCGGCGAATCCGGCGTGCGTTCCCGATGCGGGGTGGTTCATATGGGCGATGACGATCGATCCGGGCACCGCGTTCATGACATTGGACCGCACCGCGGGGGCCGATGCCGTCGCGCCGGCGTCGCCGTTGACGCTGAATCCCAGCGGCTGCTCGCCGAGTTCATGCACGATCTGCACGGCCACATCGTCGTAGTGTGCGGTGCCGGGACGGAACCAGATCGGCGGCCTGCCGGTCAGCGCGGTGAGCCGCTCATGGTTGGCCCACACCTCGTCGACGACCTCGTCGGCCGAGCGGGTCCCGGCGATGCCGTAGGCCGAGCGCCCGGTGACCGAGAGCGGGACGTGCCGGGTGCCGTGATTGCCGATCTCGAACAACGGGTTGGCCGCCAACTGCCGGGCCCGGGCGGGGTTCTTGTCGATCCACCGCGAGTTGAGGAACAGTGCGGCGGGAACGGCATTGCGCCGCAACGTGTCGAGCAGCGCATCGTCACACGCCCCGTCGCAGGCGTCGAAGGTCAGCGCGATCTGCTGGCCCGCAGGGGTGAACGACGTGACGATCCCGGGCAGGGCCATCCCCCATCGGGTGGGCGCGCGCCTGCGGTTGAGCACCGCGACCGAGGGCGGGTCGACCGCCGCCGGATCGGCGTGGGCGGGCGGCATCCCGGCCCACACCGCATACCCAGCCGCCGCCGACCCGGCCGCCGCCAGGAAGGCACGCCTGGTGATCACGGATCGCACGGTAGGCCCGCACCTTGGCACCGCCCCACCGAACGCCTGTGGGTTGGCTGGGGCTACCCAGCCTGGTAGGTCTGCACCTGTGCGGCGTAGTCATCGAGCAGGCGCAACGACTCGTCCTTGCCGACCGAGGGCAGCAGCAAGCCGAGCTGTCCGAAGCCGAGTTCCTCTGCGGCACGCCAGTAGTCGGCCTCGACGGGGGCTCCGAACATCGCCAACGGCACGTCGCGGCCCGCGCCGTCGCGCATCTGGCCGATCCGCCGGGCCAGATCTTCCCGCGGCAGCGGGTTGGAGATCCAGCCTGCGTCGTGGCGGATCACCCGCTTGACGGTGGCATCCGAGTTCCCACCGATGTAGATCGGCGGGTGCGGTTTGCGCACCGGCTTGGGGCGACAGTAGGACGACTCGACGTTGACGTATCGCCCGTGATACTCGGCGGGTTCGGTGGTCCACAGCGCCTTGATGGCCTCGATGCTCTCATCGAGGCGTGCCCCACGGGTTTTCGGATCCGTGCCGTGGTCGCGCATCTCCTCGAGGTTCCAGCCCGCACCGACCCCGAACACGAACCGGCCGCCGGAGATCAGGTCGATGCTCGCGGCCTCCTTGGCGGTGTGGATCGGATCGCGCTGGATGAGCAGGGCCACGCCGGTGAAGAGCTCGATCGTCGATGTCACCGCGGCCGCCGCGGCGAGCGTGACGAACGGGTCCAGCGTGTTGTAGTACCACGGGGGCAGGTCGCCACCGCCCGGGTACGCGGATTCGCGACTGGCCGGGATATGGCTGTGCTCGGCGATCACGAGCGATGCGAAGCCCCGCTCCTCGATCGCCCGCGCCAGTGATACCGAATCGATGGTGTCGTCGTCGACGAACGTAGAGATGCCGAATTTCACTCTGCCCAGGCTACTCTCGGTGCGCGCCAGCGATCCCCACCGCCGGTTTCCACCGCAGGGCTGTTTTCCGCGCGGTTTGACGACCCCTACGTAGAAAACGGCGCCGGGTAAGCGCGAGACCCGCTCAGGTCCGTTCGGCCCGCAATCCATCGAGCACGACGCCTGTCCCCCGCTCGGCAGCGTCGGCGTTGTAGGCCTGCATCGCCTGCAACCCGACCACGAGCGCCTTGACCTCGGGCACATTGACGTCGGCGCGCACCGTCCCGGCCGCCTGGGCCGCGGAGAGCAACTCGCCCATCAACCCGAGAAACTCCTTTTCCGCGTCGGGCACAGCGCTGCTGACGTCGATTCCGACGCCTGCGAGCGCGTCGACCAGCCCCCGGTCGGCGGCACCCCACTCCAGCACCATCGCTCGCAGGAACGTGAAGAGCCCACCGTCGGGATCCGAGCCGAGCAGGGCGCGGCCCTCGTCGACGATGCTGCGGATCCGGTCGGCGATCACGGCGCGATACAGGTCCTCCTTGGACGGGAAATGCCGGTAGACGGTTCCCGCGCCGAACCCGGCCCGCCGGGCGATCTCGTCGATCGGCACCGAGAGCCCTTCGGCCGCGAACGTCTCGTAGGCGACGTCGAGCACCCGGGCCCGGTTGCGGGCCGCATCGGCGCGAAGCGGGCGGTCGACCTCGCTCAACGCCCATCTCCATCGCTCGCCGGAATAAACGGGGCGTACGTTCCGTATATTGGAAACATCCGGAGCGCCCGCTCCGCTTACATGCTAATCAGGGAGACCCTCATGACCAAGTGGACTGTCGGCGCCGGCGCACCTCGGGCGTGGACCCACGCCGATATCCCCGACCAAACCGGCCGCACCGCCGTCGTCACCGGAGCCAACACCGGGCTCGGACTCGAGACCGCCAAGGCGCTCGCCGCCAAGGGCGCCCGCGTCGTGCTCGCCGTGCGCAACCTCGACAAAGGCAAGGGCGCCGTCGAGTGGATCTCGCGCGCCGTCCCCGACGCCGACCTCCAACTGCAACGCCTCGATCTCGGCTCGCTGGCATCCGTCCGGGAAGGCGCCGAGGAGCTCAAGACCAAGCACGACCGCATCGACCTGCTGATCAACAACGCCGGCGTGATGACCCCGCCCAAGCAGACCACCGCCGACGGGTTCGAGTTGCAGTTCGGCACCAATCACCTCGGCCACTTCGCGTTCACCGGCCTGCTGCTGGAGCGCCTGCTGCCCGTCGCGGGCTCCCGGGTGGTGACGGTCAGCAGCGTCGGGCACCGCTTCGCCCGCGGCATTCGCTTCGACGACCTGCAATGGGAACGCGGCTACAACCGGCTGCAGGCCTACGGCCAGTCGAAGATCGCCAACCTGATGTTCACCTATGAACTGCAACGCCGGCTGACCGGGCACCAGACCACCGCCCTGGCCGCCCATCCCGGCGGATCCGACACCGACCTCGCACGGCACGTGCCCCGCGCCTTCCAGTTGGTCCTGCCCGCGGCGCGCCGGCTGTTCCAGGACGCCGCCATGGGTGCGCTACCGACGTTGCGTGCGGCGACGGATCCGGGTGCGCTGGGCGGTCAGTACTACGGTCCCGACGGATTGGGCGAGCAGCGCGGACACCCCAAGGTCGTCACGTCCAACGCGCTGTCCTACGACGTCACGGTGCAGCGCCGGTTGTGGGCGGTGTCCGAGGAGCTCACCGGGGTGCGGTTCCCGCAGCTGGACCCGGTCCTCGGCTAGACCCTTCCGACTGCGGTTCCGAGCGCCGTTTCGGCTGCCGGTCGGCAATCCTCTTCTTCAGCTGCCCGAGGCCGGCCTCGACGCGGTCCCGCAGACCTTCGCGGACGGCCTGGCGGAGCTCGTTGCGGTGTTCACGGTGCTCCTTACCGGCATCCAATGCCTTCTCGATACGTTCCCGCAACGGTTGCCGGACCTGCTGCTGATTCTGAACATTGCGGTGAATCTCGCCGTCGTTCAGGTACGGGCGGGTATCACCGGGCCGATCGTGTCGAACGTATCCGGCGTCCACGACGGGACGAAGAACCCGATCGGCCTTGTCCACCAGCGCATCCGGGACGCCGACATCACGCAACGGCTGCGTCAGCGGGAGGTTCTCGGTCGGGACGAAGTGGGTCGTGACGGTCCCGCCCGCGCCGTTCGTGTGGGTCGTCGTGGTCTCGTCCACGGTGTCGAGATCGACACCGAATATCGGCGGCCCGTGCACGTAGACAATGCCCAGCAGGGCGTTGGCCGAGGAGACCAGGTTCCACGGGCGATCGGGCGGGTCGGCCCAGCCGTCGTACTCACCGATCACGATCGTGGTGGGGTAAGGAGACTCCGGGATGCGGCTGACCCGGTAGTTCAAGATGGGAATGTAGGTGCCCTCCTTGAAGTACTCGGCCACACCCGCCTCCGGCGGGGCGATCAGGACGAACCTGACGTCGTCCGGCGACGGAGCATCCGGGCTGTCGGCCAATTGTGGCGCGAGCCTGGCAGCCACCATGGATCCCATCGATTCACCGATGACGACGACCTTGCCGTCGATCTCATGCAGGGCGATGCCGGCTTGTGTGACGCCGTCCAGGAGGGCCCGGTCGGAGGCGAGGGCGTTCTGCGAGTAGTCGACCAGCCGCGGGTCGGCCGTCGTGAAAGTGGATCCCGATATTCGGATAGGTCTTGGCGACGCTCGGATAGATCGGGTTGATCTTCTTGAGGACGGTAGCCCCAGGGATCAGAATCGCTTCTTCTGCTTGGCCGATAGCGTTTGCCGACGTGGCGAAGGACAACGTCAACACCGTCGCGACCACGGAGACGATCGTTGTCCGGACGCCGACCATATTGCTCCCCCTGCCTGGCGTGCGGTCGCCTTCAGCTCGCGGCACACCCTCGCAGCGAAAGCATGGCACACGGACCTCGACACGTCTTGATGGTTTGCCAAATTCGGTACATCCGCCGACACATATCAGTTTGCCATCAAGCCCGTGCCGATCCCAGGCTCTTGTCGTCGATTGCGACGCCAGGGCTGCGTCGAGGCGGAATGCACGACCCTGGTGTCGAAAACGGTGCTGCGGCTAGGCTGGGCGGCGTGTCGCTCTGGGATCCCAGGAATGTGCCGCCCTATCCGCCCGTCCGCTACACCGAGGACAAGCCGGAGGTCAGTGCGTGGGTCAGACCGGCCGACCAGCCGCCCGATTACGACTCGTTCGGCCTGGTGAAGTACCACTACCTGGCCAACCAGCAGCAGACCGGCGGCGACTACGGCCTGTACCGGGTGGACATCAGCCCGCAGGGCGGTGGACCCGGTCCGCATTTCCACCGCGCGATGTCAGAGGCATTCTTCGTGCTGTCGGGCACGGTCCGGCTGTATGACGGCGCCGAGTGGCGGGACGGCGTCCAGGGAGATTTCCTGTACGTCCCGCCGGGCGGCGTCCACGGTTTCCGCAACGAGGCCGACGCACCCACATCGCTGCTGATGCTGTTTGCTCCCGGCGCACCGCGGGAGGCCTATTTCGAGGGGTTCGGCCAGCTCGCCGACCTCACCGACGACGAACGCGCCGAATGGTTCGTCAAGAATGACAACTACTTCCTCTGAGCGACACGCCCGGTACACCGAGGCAGAGATGCGCTGACGTAACGCACTGGCCTAGACTGCATTCCGACTGAGAGGAGTCCTCGGGTGCGGGCTGATGCGGCGCCCAGCACCCAGGCATTGCGGGGCTGGCAGCGCAAGGCGCTGGTGCGGTATTTGACCACCAAACCACGCGATTTCCTGATGGTCGCTACCCCGGGCGCGGGTAAGACGACGTTTGCGCTCCGCATCGCCGCCGAACTGCTGGCCGACCGTACCGTCGACGCCGTCACGGTGGTGGTGCCCACCGAGCACCTCAAGATCCAGTGGGCGCAGTCGGCGGCCCGCAGCGGTATCGCGCTCGACCCCAAGTTCAGCAACTCCAACTCGCAGACCTCGGCCGAGTACCAGGGGGTGGTCGTCACCTACGCGCAGGTGGCCAGCCACCCCACCCGGCACCGGGTGCGCACCGAGAACCGCAAGACGCTCGTCATCTTCGATGAGATCCACCACGGCGGCGATTCCAAGAGTTGGGGCGACGCGATGCGCGAGGCCTTCGACGACGCGGCGCGGCGCCTCGCCCTGACCGGCACCCCGTTCCGAAGCGACGACAGCCCGATCCCGTTCGTCAGCTACGAGCCCGACGAGAGTGGCTTCCAGCGGTCCCGGGCCGACCACGTCTACGGCTACTCCGATGCGCTGGCCGACGGGGTGGTCCGGCCCGTGGTGTTCCTGGCCTACTCCGGCGAGGCCCGTTGGCGCGACAGCGCCGGCGAGGAGCACGCGGCGCGCCTCGGCGAACCGTTGACCGCCGAGCAGACCGCGCGCGCCTGGCGCACCGCACTGAACCCGGCCGGCGAATGGATGCCCGCGGTGATCGCGGCCGCCGACAAGCGGTTGCAGCAGAAGCGGCAGCACGTCCCCGATGCCGGCGGCATGATCATCGCCACCAACCAGACCACCGCGCGCGCCTACGCCGAACTGCTGACCAAGATCACCGGCGAGGTACCCACCGTGGTGCTGTCCGACGAGCAGGGCGCCTCAGAGCGGATCAGCCGGTTCTCCGAGAGCAGCGGCCGCTGGCTGGTCGCGGTCCGCATGGTGTCCGAGGGCGTCGACGTGCCGCGGCTGTCGGTCGGTGTGTATGCCACCAGCGCCTCGACCCCGTTGTTCTTCGCGCAGGCCATCGGCCGGTTCGTCCGGTCCCGCCGCGCCGGCGAGACCGCCAGCATCTTCCTGCCCTCGGTGCCCAACCTGCTGCTGCTGGCCAGCGAGATGGAGGCACAGCGCAATCACGTGCTGGGCAAGCCGCACCGGGAATCCGAGGGGCTCGACGACGAGGCGCTCGATGCGGCCGAGAAACGCGACGACGAGAAGAGCGAGCTGGAGAACGGCTACGAATACCTCGGCGCCGACGCCGAACTGGACCAGGTCATCTTCGACGGGTCCTCCTTCGGCACCGCCACCCCGGCCGGTAGCGACGAGGAAGCCGACTACCTCGGCATACCGGGCCTGCTCGATGCCGAGCAGATGCGAGATCTGTTGCGGCGCAGGCAGGACGAACAGATCACCAAACGGACCGCCGAGGCGGCCGCCTCGGGCGGGCCACCGCCACCGCGCACCACGCACGGGCAACTGCGCGATCTGCGTCGTGAGCTCAACGCCCTGGTGACCATCGCGCACCACCGCACCGGCAAGCCGCACGGCTGGATCCACAACGAGCTGCGGCGGATCTGCGGCGGGCCGCCGGTGGCCGCGGCCACCACCGATCAGCTCAAAGAACGCATCGAAGCGGTGCGCACACTCAACGCCTAGGGCCGTCCGTTGGGGGGACCGGCGCGACGGCTCAGCTCGCGGTAAGTGCCACCTCGATGACGGAGCGCTTCACCACCGCGCGCGTGTGCCTGACCTGAGCCACCACCTGGCCGCTCTCGTCCACCACCTCGACGCTGAAGAACGCCTTCCGACCTCGGCGCTCCTCCAATGTCGCGTGCGCGGTCAGTGTCACGCCCACCGGAGAGGGGCGGTCGTGGGTCAGTTCGACCCCCGCGCCGACAGTGATCTCACCGTCGGCGAGGGTCGGCGACAGCACACTGTGACACACCAGTTCGGCCATCGAGAGCACGAACGGTGTCGAGGCGGCCGCAGGGAATTCAGGCCCCCAGGCGGCGGCGGTATCGTCTTGTCCCACAGTGCGACTCAGAGAACCTGTTGACACGACATCACTCTTTCTCTACTAGGTACGGTCAGCCGATGAGTTTGAGCGGCCCAGGGTCGGCCGCCGAGGGGTCGAGCCCGTTGTCCTTCAGAATTCTGCCGATGGTTCCGTTATTACGGAGTGTGACAATATCTTCCGATACCGCGGCGAACAGATCGGGATTGTTCACAGACATCGGGAAGCACACCTGGCCGGGCACCGTGCTTGACGCCACTCGCGGATCCGGGGCGGGCCGCTCGATGGCCCAGTCCGCACTCTTCTGCTTCTTGGCGAAGGAGGCCGTCCCGATGGAATCGATCGCGGAGTCCAATCGACCCGCCTCCAAATCGTTATACACCGCAGTCGGATTGGGGTAGACCCGCAGGCTCGGCCCGAAAATCTTCTGCAGCTCTTCGTTCCACATGTAGCCGTCGACCGTGCCGATCGACCTACCCTGCAACTCGTCGAATGTAGTGGCACCATCGTCGGACACGATGACGATCTGGTCGCTGAACACCGGGCCCGCCAAGGACAGCACCTGTGCCCTGGCCGTCGTACAGTACCAATCACCGGCGGACATATCGGTGCGGCCATTCTGGGTGGCGGGAATGACCGAAGCCGTGTCGAGCGGCTGAGACGTCATGGTCAGACATTCCATCTCGGCGATGCTGCGCAGGATGTCGCCCTCGATGCCGGACACCGAAGTGCCCTCGACTACGAGAAACGGCGGGAAGTTGAAGGTCGCGACGGTCAACGCTCCCGGCCTCACGGTACTCACCCCCGGGTGGGCCGGAGTGCAATCCCTGGCCGATTCCGCCCCGTCTGAGGCCGTACCACATGCCGTGACGGCGAGGAGAAGTAACAGGGCCCCTGCGGTGCAGGCGAGTATCTGGCGCATATCGGAGTCGTGCCTTTCCTGGGTGGGCGGATGGAGGTCATGCGCGCCGGCGACGCAATACCTTTTCGAACTGCTCAGTCGCGAAACTCGCCGAGATTGTCACGACCGCATAAAGCGCGCCGGCGATGATGAACAGATTGAAGTAGTGGAAAGTGTTGTTCGCGACGGACTTTGACTGCGAGGTCAGCTCAGGGACAGCGATGGCGAAGGCCAGCGACGTCGCTTGGAACATCAAGATGCAGAATCCGAGCAGGGGCGGCAGGGCGATCCTTATTCCCTGAGGTATCACCACGTCCCGCAGGACGTGCACGCGGCTCATGCCGAGCGCGTGGCCCGCCTCGATCTCACCGCGCGGGACGGCTTGAAGGCCGGCACGCAGGATCTCGCTGGTGTAGGCGGCTGTAGTCAGGGCCAGGGCGATATAGGCGCAGATGAACGCGGTCAGGGTCACCGGGATGCCGTTGTAGACGATTTGGAGCAGGACCAGTGCCGGTGTGCCGCGGCCGATCTCGACGAGCACGATGACGGCTGAGCGCAGCGCCCTGTGCCGCGATGAGGCACCGACCGCGAGTAGCAGTCCGGCCGGAAGCCCCAGCAGCAGCGCCATGAAGGTCAGCCGCAGACTCGTCCAGAGGCCGGCCAGCAGCTGGTCGTGATGGGTCAGCCAGTCGTTCCAGATGTCGGCCATCACGCGACCCTCTCCAACATCCTGGCCTCCAGTCGTCGCGCCGCCCAGGCTGAGGGGAATGTCAGTGCCACGTAGTAGATTCCCGCCACGAAGAACGGCATCACCGAGCTGGTGTTACTGGAGGCGGTGGTGGCGAAATAGGTGATCTCGAAGACCCCGATGGTCGACGCCAGGGAGGAGTCTTTCAGAAGTCCGATGGCGTACGACGCGGATGCCGGGATCGCCACTCTGACCATCTGTGGCCCGACGATGCGCGTGGCGGTGTCGACCTGCGACATGCCCAGCGCCGAGCCGGCCTCAAATTGGCCCCGGTCGACAGCGCGAAGCGCACCACGGTAGATCTCGGCCATATAGGCGGCCGACACCAGGCCGATGGCGAGAACCGCTGAGCGCCATGACGTGAAGGTCGAACCCAGCGCCGGGTTGAATTGGGTGGGGCCGTTGTAGATCAGGAACAGCCAGATGATCAGGGGGACACCGCGGGCGATCTCGATGAAGGTTCTGGCGGTGGCCCGCAGGATCCAGAGGTGGGCGACGCGCATGAGCATCAGCGGCAAGCCCAGCACCGCGCCGATCGAGAAGCCCACCACCGTGAGTTGGATCGTCGCGGCAATCCCCTGCGCGACGATCGACCAGAGGTCGGCGGTCACCGTCGGTCCAGCACCGCTCGAAGGAACTCCCTGGTTCGGGAATGGCTCGGCGACGCGAAAACCTCATGGGGCTCGCCCTCTTCGAGGATCGCGCCGTCGGCCATGACCACCAGGTGATCACCGACGTCACGCGCGAACTGCATCTCATGGGTGACCACCACCATCGTCATCCCGTCATCGGCCAGTTCCCGCATGACGCGCAGCACTTCCAGGCCCACCTCGGGATCGAGCGCCGAGGTCGGCTCGTCGAACAACATGGCCTTCGGATCCAGTGCCAACGCACGTGCGATGGCGATCCGCTGCTGCTGGCCCCCCGAGCAGCGTCCGGGGTACTGGTGTGCCTTGTCCGCCAGTCCCACCCGTTTCAACAGCAGGGTGGCCCGTTCCTCGGCTTCAGCCTGGCTGCGGCCCAACACCCGCTGCTGGGGTAAGGCGACGTTTCGCAGCACCGTCATGTGGGGAAAGAGGTTGAATGACTGGAAAACCATGCCGACCCGGGATCGCAGCGCGGCCAACTCTTTTGCTTTGACCGCGTGGTCGACGTGAATGCTCACTCCGTCGACCATGACGGTGCCCGAGGAAGGCCGCTCCAGCAGGTTGATGCAGCGAAGCAGTGTGCTCTTTCCCGCGCCGCTGGGCCCGATGAGTGCGACGACCTGCCCTGGGTCCACCGACAGCGACACGTTGTCGAGGACCAGGTGGTCTCCGAACCGCTTCTCGACCGCGTCAAGCACGATGGCCGGCCGAGAATCGAGACTTGGGCTGGACATCTCGTTCGCTTTCGGTCGTCGGGGGCCGGTGAAGAGTTCTGGGATGGGCATGGCTACGCCTTCGGATCGGTCATCACAGTTCACCCACCGCAGCAGGCAGTGCGGCGAGGTCGGGGACTGTCACCGTGACGCTGCTCTGCCCGCTCCCACTCAGATGTATCCACTCGTTGTTCTCGGCGTTCTGCGAGCGGTGTACGAAGATGGTCCGGAAACCGCGCCGGTGCGCCGGTTCGCAGTCATGCCACACGCTGTTTCCGATGTGAATCCAGTCGGCGGGTGCGGGGTTGTGGCGGCTGAGGAACTCGTCGAACATCCCGTCACCGGGTTTATAGCTCTGCACTTCCTCGGCCGTGATGACCTCGTCGAAATCCACCGGCAATGGCCCGGCAAGGGTTTGGGCGAAGAGGTCTGCATCGGTGTTGGTTAAGGCACCGAGCTTGTATCCGGCGTCGCGCAGCTGCCGCAGTGCCGGCACGCTGTCGGCGAAGGCGGGCCAGGTGGGCAGGGTGTCGGCCAGAACGCTCACCTGATCGTCGGCCAACGCGATTCCGGCCTTCTCCGCGGTGCGGCGCAGTCCCTCGGTGAGGATGGCGCGGTAGTTGCGGAACGGGGATTCCGCCTCAACCTCCGGCTCGCAGCGGAAGTAGGCATCGATCAACTCTGTTGACCTGCCGGGTGCGACGCTTTCCAACGCCGCGGTCATGCCGGTACGCCAGTCGATGATGGTGCCGTAGCAATCGAATGTCAGCCAGCGCTCTGCCATGGCGAAATTCCTCTCTCCTCGTGGTGGTGGATCTGTGGACGTCCCGTGGGTGCTCTACCCGGCGGATTTGTTCCGGAACGCTTCCATCAGGGCCGCGGAATCAGGATGGAAGTGTGCGGCGTGGACCTCGGCAAGCTCCGCGGTCAGCGATTCGGTGAAAGTTTGGTTGAGCCCACGAAATAGGGCTGCCTTGACGGTGGCGACGGCGTGCGGCGGGCGGGAAACGAGCTTGGCGGCCAGCTCCTCGGCCGCCGCATCGAGACATTCGGGTTCGACCACCCGACTCACAAGGCCGAGCGCCTCAGCTTTCGGCGCCGAGATCGGCTCACCCAGGAGCACGAAGTCCGACGCTTTGATCCGTCCGATGGTGCGAGCCAGCAGAAATGAGCTGCCACCTCCCATTCCGGTGCCGATGAGGACCTCCGGCAGGCTGAAGTAGGCGTCGGTGCTGGCCAGCAGGAAATCGCACGCGAGCGCGATCTCGGAACCGGCGCCGACCGCTGGCCCGTTAATCGCGGCGATCACCGGGATCGGCAGGGACGTCAGGGTCGCGGCGAGGCGCTGCTGGGCGTCGATCTGCCGTCGCCCCCCGTCGTCGCGCTCTTCCTTCAGATCGAAGCCCGCACAGAATGCGCGTCCCGTTCCGGTGAGGATCACGGCTCTGCGGTCATCGTCGACCGCTTGTGCCAAAGCCGCTTCCACGGCGTCCACCAGACTGTCGTTGAGTGCATTGAGTCGGTGGGGCCGGTTGAGGCGCAGGACCACCGCCCCATCGTGCAACGCGGTTGTGACGATCAGCTCGGTGCAGGGTTGACTCATGATTGTCCTAGGGGCCGGGTGCGCTCGGAGGCCAGCCGGGTGGCGATCTCGCCGAGCGCACGCTTGTCGACCTTGCCGATGGCAAGGCGGGGGAATTCAGCACGGATGTCGAGGCGCTTGGGGATCTTGTAATTGGCCAGGCGCGTCCGTAGGAAGCTTCGGAGCTCCTCGGCGTCGAGGTCCGAGCCGGCCCGGGCGATCACGAAGCCGACACCGACCTCGGAGTAGAGCGTGTCTGCGACGCTGACCACTGCCGCCGAGCGGACCTGTGGATGCTCCTCGAGGGCGAGTTCGATCTCGCGGGGATAGACGTTGTAGCCGCCCGACTTGAACATGTCGGTGAGCCTGCCCGCCAACCTGATTCGCCCATCCTGATCCATCCGGCCGACATCGCCGGTATGCAACCATCCGTCGGGGTCGATGGCCTGGGCCGTCGCCTCCGGTCGATTGAGGTAGCCCAGCATGATGAACGGTCCGCGGACCTGGATCTCGCCTTCTTCGGAGGTGTCGCAGGGCGTGCCGTCGGTACGGGCGATGCGGATCTCGAATCGCGGGTCCGGCCGCCCCACCGTGTTGGCCAACGCGTCGATATCGTCGTCATCGTCGGTGTAGATGATTGAACCGACAGTCTCTGTCATCCCGAAGCTTGTGCACACCAGTGGTATTCGACGTTGCAGCTCCAGTATCAGTTCGCGGGAGGCGGCCGCTCCGCCCCAGATGGCACGTTTCATACTGGACAGATCCGCCGTCGCCCATTCGGGGGTTCCGGTCACCAGCAGGAACATCGTCGGGATCGCCAGCCAGTACTCGAGGCGCTCGTGCGCGATGACATTCAGCACGCCCGAGCGGTCGAACCTTTCCATGTAATGCACCGTGCCACCAGCGACGACGACGGAGCTGCTGATGTCTCCGAGGCAACCCACGTGGTTGATGGGCAGATCGCACAACATGCGGGGTCGGGGTTCGTACCAGCGATCCGCCTGGATGACCGAGCACTGCACCAGGCCACGGTGGGGCAGCAGCGCGCCTTTGGGCCGGCCGGAGGTTCCGGAGGTGTAGACCAGCACCGCGGGATCGGTGCTCTCAACAACACTTTCAGCCTGGCGCAGGGCAGCTGTGGTGATCGCATCTCCCGCGTGAAGAAATGCCCGCCACGAGCCGCCCGCGATGACGACGGAACAGTCCAAATCGACACGGGTACAGAGTGATTCAAGAGTTTCTCGGTATTCCCCGGATAAGCCCAGCAGAATTCGCGGCCGCGAATCACCGACCACGTGGTCGAGCTCGGCGGAGGTGTACTTCGGATTGAGCCCCTGCCAGATCGCGCCGATCCGGGCCGCGGCCAGGAAGCTGACATAGAACTCGGGTCGTGGGTTGCCCAGCACGGCGACGCGATCACCGCGCCGCACCCCCGCGGCCAGGAAGGCACGCGCCAGGGCAGCGGATTGTTCCTGGACTTGCCCTCGGGTGAGCCGAATTTCGGCGTGGGTCAGCATTTCGTGATCCGGATCCACCTGCGCCCAATATGCGGCGTAGTCGGTGATGCGCGACAGGTCCGGCATGGCCAGAAGACTCTGCCCTATTCGTTCGGATGTTGACACAATATCAATGTGACATAACTTACCCATGGGGTCAAGAGGCGATCCGGGCCACCCCGGCAAGGCGGGTCCGGCAGCGTGTGTTAACCGAAAGAATCGAGGAGACACGATGTTTCATCAGCGCACCGAGAGTGACGCGGCGGCGAGAGCCCGTGCGCGCCGGCAGCGCCCCGGCACGATATTGATACAATCTTTCGGTCTGCCGCCTGCGCAGACCGGCAATCGACTGGAGGGGCCGGCGAGTGTCAGATCCATTAGGTCGTGTGTCGACTGTCGACGCACTGGTTGCCTCGATCCGGCAACGCGTACTGTCCGGCGACTTCAGCCCCGGCAGCAAGCTGCAGGAAGTCCCGCTGGCGCAGAGCTACGGTGTGGGGCGCTACTCCCTCAGGGGCGCGCTGCGGGTACTTACCGACGAAGGTCTACTCAGGTACGAACAGAACCGGGGAGTCTTCGTCCCCTCGTTGGCCCGCGAGGACGTGGCCGATCTATACAAGTTCCGTGCGGCACTCGAGATTGAAGCGGCGCGATTGGCGATTCGCTCCGGCGCCTCGTTGGCGGCCGCAGAGAAGATGGTCGAGCAGCTCGAAGCCATGACCGGAGCTGAGTCGTGGGCGGAGACCATTGCGGTGGATCTCGGGTTCCATCGGGAAATTGTCCGGGCCGGCGGCAGCTCACGTCTGTTGAGGGCGTATGTCGCGATGTCGTCGGAACTGCAGCTCATTCTGGCCAGGAGCCAACGGCACTACGCGGATCCGAAGCGGATCGGTCGCGAGCATCGAGAGATTCTCAACGCCTTGGCCAGTGGCGATCTAGCCATCGCGGAGAAGGCTCTCCGCTACCACCTCGAAGTGGCCGTCGCCGAACTACTCACGTTGTTCGACTAAAGACCCAACAGTTCTGGCAGATCGGCGACCGAGTCGATCACGAAATTCGGCTGCATCGCGAATTCATCTGCGGCCCAACGATCCAACGTGTCCTGGCGGAACTTGCCGGTGCGCACCAGCACGCCGGCCATCCCGACCACCTGGGCGGCAAGCACATCGTTGTTCAGATCGTCGCCGATCATGTACATCTCGTCGGGGTCCACACCCAGCCGGTTGGCCGCGGCCAGGAAGCCCTCCGGTGCGGGTTTGCCGACCGCGGTGGCCTTGCGGCCCGACGCCTCCTCCATGCCGAGCAGATACATGCCGGTGTCGATCCGCAACCCATCGGTGGTGTTCCACGCGGTGCTGCGGTGCATGGCGACGACCGGAACCCCCTGCGCCATCCAGTCGTAGACCCAGCTCAGGGTCAAATGGCTGTATTCGGGCCCGGCCCCGCCGAGCAACACCACATCGGGGGTTTCGGGGGTGTGCGGACCGGTGAAGTCGCCGGAGTAGACGACGTCGACACCGGGCATGTCGGCACCGATCTGCCCGCTGTTCACCAGGAAACACCGGGCATCCGGATAGCGGTCGCGCACATACTCGGCGGTCAGCACCGCGGCGGTGATCACCTCGTCGGCCGCGACGTCCATACCCGCCGAGGTCAGCAGCTCAGCGATCTGCGCCCGGGTGCGGGTGGTGGTGTTGGTCAGATAGGACCTGGCGATCTGGTGGTCGGCCAGCACCCGCAACGTCTCGGCCGCACCGTCGATCGGCTGCCATGACGTCACCAGCACACCATCGATGTCGAACAACACCCCACCGATAGCCATGCAGTGACAGTAAACGCCGGACGGTTCAGCGCAACCCGGGCCCCTGCCCCGGGTGTGGTGCCGGCGATGTGCTGGTCAGGGTCCATCGGACGATCCGGCATCGTCATCGCGCCGATGCCGCCCGAATTTCTTGTCGCGGCGCGCCCATTCACTGTCGGCCACCCACGGCGAGGCCGCCGCGACGATCGACCACGCCAGCGGTGCGGGCACGTCGATGACCTGGTAGCGCTTCTCCCCCGCCGCGGTCGCGGCGACCAGGGTCGCCACCCCGGCGCGGCGCTGCGGCAACGTCTGCCGCACGGTCCAGCCGATGATCCCGGCCGCCTGCAGGCAGTCCCGACGGCGTTCGAGACTGCCGGTGCGGGCCACCAGCCAGCCGTCGTGCACCCAGTGTCCGAGCGAGCGTGCGCGGTCCACGGCCAACAGTGCCGCTGCGGCGGTGACCAGCCCCCAAAGCACCCAGGCCCACAGCGGGACGCCCACGACGAGCAACACCGGCAGGATGAGGACCGGCACGGTCAGCGCCCTGGTCCACCGCCGGCGGGTGGCCACCGGGCCGTGCGGGCGCAACGCCGCCGCGATCACCGCAGGCGGCTGGTCGATGAGCTCGGCCAGCACCGTCCGGGCGGTCATGGCCGGACACGGCGGCAGCAGCAACGAGGCCTCACCGTCACCGCCGACGCCCGTCATCACCGCGTCCAGCCGGGCCCCGCCGAAAAACCGCACCAACAACGGCTCACGCAGCGTGCCGCCGCGCAGCCGCCGCATGTCGTAGGTGTGTTCCCGGACCCGCAGCATCCCGTGCTGCAGATGCAGGACGTCCGAATCCCGGCGGAGCACAAGGTTTCCGAAGGTCAGCAGGGATCGCAGTACCGCGAGCACCACCGAGAGCGCCACCAGCACCAGAACCACGACGGCCACACTGACAACCACCCCCACCCGCTCAGCGAGATCGAGCCCCGACTGGGCGAGGTGCGAATCACGCAGGGCTGCACCGGCTCCCGCCTGATACGCGACACCGAAAGCGGCGGCGATCATCGCCAGTCCGGTGAAGCTCAACGGGCTGTACCGCAACCAGGACGGCTGCCACTGGGCGAGCACCCGGCCGGATGGGGTATCGGCAACCGGTACGGCGTCGGCCAGCAGGATCGACCGCAGCCTCGGCACCTGGTCGGCTTCGACGGCGTCGAGCGCGAACTCGGTGTCGCCCTTGGCTTCCTGCCCGGTGCTGATCCGCAACACCGTCAGGCCCATTATCCGATGCAGCAGTCGCGCATCCGTCGACACCGACCGGATCCGGTTGCGCGGCACCGAGAGCACCTTGCGTTGCAGTACCCCTGTGCGCAGTCGCACCTCGGTGGGCTCGATGCGGTACGTGGTGGTGAACCAGCGCGCCAGACCGAAGGCAACCGTCAGCGCTATCGCGGCGATGGTCCACAGCGGGTTGCCGGTCGCCGAGCCGAGCACCACCGCACCGATCAGCAGCGGGATCTGTTGCAGAACCTCGTGCACCGGGTGCACCAGCAGCATCCGGGGGCTGAGCCGCCGCCACTGCGGCTGAGTGCCCGGGCTCGCCTGCGGGGTTGCGGTCACGTGGCGTCCTGTTCGCCGATCGCGGCGACATCGGTCAGTTGGGCCACCACCCGCTCGGCGACGTCGACGTCGAGCGCCACGATGCGGACCGCACCGGCCGACGACGCCGTCGTCACCGTCACGTTGGCCAGTCCGAACAGCCGGTCGAACGGACCGCGGTAGGTGTCGACGGTCTGCACCCGCGAGATCGGCGCGATGCGCCGCTCCTGCACCAGCCAGCCGGTGCGGGTGTACACCGCGGGGGTTGCGCCCTCGACGCTGATGTCCCAGCGGTGCACCCGGTACCGCCACAGCGGAACCACCACAACGAACAGCACGATCCCCACCACCGTGGCGGCGGCCGCGATCGCGTGCAGCCACAGCAGCTCGCGATGCAGGACGAACCACACGATCTGCGCGAGCACCAGCACCGTCCATGGGATCGCCGCGGCCAGCCCCCAGACGAGCGGTGCCTTGCGGCTCGGCGGTTGCGCTGGATCGGCGAGGCGCAGGGCACCGTCGGGGGTGGAAGACATGACTCCGAGGATGTCACCCTTTCGGCGCTGCGCACCGGACCGCCCGTCGAGTATGGTGACACGTAAACGATTACGTATCACGTCGGGAGGCTCGCCGGAGTGTCTGAGCAACTGGTCCTGTTCCTGCCGCAACTCCCCGCCGACGTCATCGCGCTGGCTCGGGATCTGGCCCCGCGAGGATTCCGGATCGAAGTCGCCGACCTACGGCAGGACCGTGAGTCGGCGCTACGGCACCTGAGCCGGGCGGATTATCTGCTCGGCTTTCCTTACCACCTGGACGAGGAGGCCTTTGCCGCGGCAGCCGAGAACGTGAAGTTGATCCAACTGCTCAGCGCCGGGTTCGACGAGATCGACGTCGACGCCGCGGCCAGGCACGGCATGCCGGTGGCGACCAACGGCGGGGCCAACGCGATCGCCGTGGCAGAGCACACCCTCATGCTCGTACTGGCCTGCCTCAAGCAGCTTCCCGCGATGACCACCGCGGTACTCGATGCGGCGTGGCCCGTGCCAAATACATACTCCAGCAACATCTTCGAATTGCACGGTAAGACGGTCGGCCTGATCGGCCTCGGCCAGATCGGGCGGCGGGTCGCCGCACTCACACAGGCCTTCGGCGCCGAGGTGGTCTACTTCGACGTCGTCCGACCGGAGCCCTCCCACGAAAACGACCTCGGTGTCACCTACCTGCCCCTCGATGAACTCCTCGGGCGTGCGGACGTGGTGTCGCTGCACCTGCCGTTCTCCGAGCGCACCGACAAGCTGATCGGGAGTGCCGAGTTCGGCGCCATGAAGAAGGGTGCGGTACTGGTCAATACGGCCCGCGGGCAACTCATCGACGAGGTGGCCCTGCTGGGGGCGTTGAACAGCGGCACCGTGCGTGTCGCCGCGCTCGACACGCTGACCATCGAGCCGGCGTCGCCCGCCGACAACCCCTTGGTCGGCCATCCATCGGTCATCACCACCCCACACAGCGCCGGGTCGACATGGGACAGCTGGTACGCACGGCTGCGGAACGGGTTCGCCAACATCGAAACCGTCGAGGCCGGCGGCCGGCCGCGGTGGCAGGTCGGACAGGTCGGTCCATGACCGGCCGCCCCCCGAACAAACCCCGGATAACGATCCACGATGTCGCGGCGGAGGCGGGCGTCTCGATCGCGACGGTGTCGCGGGTCCTGTCCGGTACCCCAGGGGCGGGCGCCGAGATGCGCGAACGTGTCACCCGGATCGCAACCGAACTCGGCTACCGCGGCGACACGGTGGCACGGTCCCTGCGCACCCGCCGCTCGGACATGCTCGGCGTGCTGGTCCCCGACATCACCAACCCGTTCTTTCCGGCGCTGGTCCAGGCCATCGAGATCGAGCTGCAGTCCCGCGGGGACGGCCTCCTGCTCGCCGATGCGCAGGGCGATGCCCGGCTGGAGGCCGAACGGGTCAGGTCGATGCTGGACCGCCGTACCGATGCGCTCCTGATCACGCCGACCGATGAACATCGGAGCGTCGACATCATCGAGGAGGCCCAGCGCCACGTTCCGGTAGTCCAGGTGGACCGCCGGGCCTGCACGGCCGCACCCTATGTCGGCGTCGACCATGACGCAGCCGTCCGTGACATCGTCGACCATCTGCGCGCCGGTGGCCGCCGACGGTTCGCATTCGTCGGCTACGCCCGCGGCGTGTCCACCTCGGAGGCCCGCGTGCAGGCGTTACTGCGATACACCGCGAGCGTCGATCCGAACGTCGCGGACCGGGTGTTGCGCGAGGATGTCGCCGACGGTGTGCGGATCCCGGCCGACTGGCTCGACCGGATCGTGGGCGACGCCGACTGTGTCATCACCACAAGCGATCTCATCGCCGTGTCGTTGCGCGATTCCCTGCTGGAACGTGGGCAGCGCATACCCGAGGACATCGCACTCGTGAGCTTCGACGACACCGCGCTGGCCGCTGCCGCCGGATTGACCAGTGTGCGTCAGCCGCTCGAACAACTGGCGGCCGCAGGCGTTGGGCTGGTCCGCGGCCGCGAACCCGACATCCCCGCCTCCGGGTTCGCCGCGACACTGGTGCCCCGTCGTTCGTCGAGCGCGCACTGATCCGCCAATCGGACTGCGGGGAAAGCTAATTCGCCACCGTCGGCCGGGTGGTCACCGGGGCTTGCGGGCGGGGCCTGGGTTCGTAGATGCGCTTGGCGATGACGGCCATCACCGCGGCGTAGACCATCACGGCCGCCAGGAACAACATCGAAGCGTCGATGCTGCCGGTGGCGCCCTTGAGCGCCCCCACAACATAGGGGCCGATGAACCCGCCGACGTTGGCGATGGAATTGATGCAGGCTATGCCGACCGCGAAGAACGCCCCGGTCAGCACGCGGCTGGGCAGACCTAAGGCGATCGGCTGCGAGGACAGTAACCCCGCGGTTGCCACGCACAGCAACGCCAGGTGGAGAACCGGCTGACTCGGCAGGACCACCAGACCGATGAATCCGAGCGCGCCCACGAGGCACGAGATCGCGATCGCCGCATAGCGGGCGTTGTACCTCTCGGCCAGTGCCGGGATGGTGATCAGCCCAACCATGGCGCAGATGTAGGGAATTGCCGAGAGGACGGCTGCGGCGGTGTTCCCCGCACCGAGGTCGGCGATGATCGTCGGCATCCACAGTCCCAGGCCCAGACCCGCGATCGGGAACGCGATATAGAGCGCCGACATGAACAGGATCCGTTTGTCCTTGAGGGCTCGCAGCGGATTGCCGTGCGGTGTGGCATCGGTGGCGGAGTCGCCGGCGAGTTCGTCGAGCACGACCCTGCGTTCACTCTCGTCGAGCCAGTTCGCGTCGTTCGGCGTGTCCGGCAGATACTTCACGACGACGACCGCAAGAACCACCGCGGGCAGACCCGTCACCACGAACACCCATTGCCAGCCGGTGAGTCCGAGGACCCCATCCATCAGCAGGATGGCGCCCATCAACGGTGCACCGATGATCGATGCCAGGGGGTTTCCGAAGATCAGCAGGCCGAAAACGGTGGTGCGGCGCCTGGCGCTGTACCACCGGGTGAGGAAGTACAACAAGCCCGGGAACAGTCCCGCTTCGGCCGCTCCGAGGAGGAATCGCAGTATGTAGAACGTCACCTCATTGGTTGTCAGGGCGAACGCCATCGCGATCAGACCCCAGGTGACCATGATGCGGGCGATCCAGCGCCGGGCGCCGAACCTGGCCAGGGCCAAGTTGCTGGGCACCTCGAAGAAGAAGTACCCGATGAAGAACAACCCCGCCCCGAATCCGTAGGCCGCGTCGGACAGTCCCAGGTCCGACTGCAGGGTCAGCTTGGCGACCGCCACGTTGCTGCGGTCAACGTAGGCGATGAAGTAGATCAGGATCAGGAACGGCACCAGCCGCCAGGTGACCTTGCGGAATACCGCGGCCGATGCCGGCGTGAGGGCGTCTCGTGGCACGTCCACCTCCTGTGACCCGGATTACGTAAACGATTACGTAATTCATACCCGAAGGGTCGGCCGACCCGCAAGAACTCAACCCGACATTCGGGGTGCGGTGACGGTAGTGCCGCCGCGTCACCATCGGCCGACAGGGCACCAGGTTTGACGTCCTCGTATTTATGGGCACTCCGTAGTCATCGCCGCAGAAGAGGGAGACGCCATGCCGAATTCGTCGATCAAAGACCGGGAACTGTACGAAATCCTCCGCGGGGAGGGCGTCAAGAAGAAGAAGGCCGCCCGCATCTCCAACGCGATCGCGGCCCGCGGAGAAACCAGCGTGGCCAGGAAGGGCGGGAAAGCCGGCTCCTACGACGACTGGACGGTGTCGCAGCTCAAGAAGCGCGCCAAGGAGCTCGGAATGTCCGGCTATTCGAACTTGCCCAAGGCGAAGCTCGTCGCGATGCTGCGAAATTCCTGATCAGGGCGGCGAACGCAGCTCACCGGCCGGGCGCGGGCGCCTGGGCGGTCATCGCCCGCAGGTACGGGCACTCTTCGGCGGGATTCTCGTCGGGGCAGGTCAACAGATGTTCGAGGTGCGCCTTGGCTTTCGCCAGGCGGTCCTGTTGACATTCGATCGCGCCGATCCGGTCGAGGACGGCGTGACGCCAATCGTGACTGCCCGCGGTGAGGATCGTCGCGATCTCGTCGAGGCTCATGAGCCCGGTTTCCCGCCACATCTGGATCAGACCGATCCGGTGCAACTCCTCGGGACCGTAGAGACGCCATCGGGACCGGCGCTGGGCTGGGCGTAGCAGCCCGCGTTCCTCCCAATACCGCAACGCCGATTCGGCCAGACCGAACCGGCGTGCCGCCGCGCCGATGCCGATGAAATCACCGTCGCTCATCGCTCCCCCAAGGCCTTGATCTCAAGTCGACTTGAGATGTTCTGGTTAGGCAAGCCTAACGAATGAGACGGAACGAGAGGGGCATCGAATGGAATCCGAAT
Source organism: Mycobacterium sp. NPDC003449 (assembly GCF_053588415.1). Lineage (NCBI taxonomy): Bacteria > Bacillati > Actinomycetota > Actinomycetes > Mycobacteriales > Mycobacteriaceae > Mycobacterium > Mycobacterium sp. NPDC003449. Next base: position 15,923 of record NZ_JBSFPX010000015.1, on the reverse strand, counting down.
ACATCGAGACGGTCGTGATCGGCGCCGGTCAGCAAGGTTGCGGAGTGGCCGGGGCGCTACAGGAGATCGGCCACGAGGCGATCGTCTTCGACAAGGGTGAGATCGGCCAGGCGTGGGCGCACGAGCGGTGGGACAGCCTGCTGGTCGGCAGCGGGAACCGCTCGGTCCGGCTGCCCGGCTGGGTTTACGACGGCGACGACCCGCACGGCCTGCCGTCGGGACCGCAGGTCGCCGGCTATCTGCGGCGTTACGCACGCGACCGTGGTCTGGCGATCCGGGAACACACCCCGGTCCTGGCCGTCGAATGTCCGCCCGGCGCATCCGATCACGACGACGTGCGGTTCAGGACCCGTCTGCATGACGGTGCGATCATCGGGTCGCGCAACCTCGTCGCCGCGGTGGGCGGCTACGCATGCCCCCGAACCCCGGACGTGGCAGCCGATATCGACCCGGCCATCCACCAGATGCATTCTCGGGACTACCGCAACCCGGCGTCGATACCCGACGGTGCGGTCCTGGTGGTGGGCGCGGGAATCAGCGGGCAGCAGATCGCCGACGAACTGGTGGATGCCGGGCGCCGGGTGTTCCTGTCGGTCGGGCGGCACCGGGCCTGGCCACGCAATTACCGGGGCCGCAGCATCCAAGAATGGATGTACGTGTTCTCGCTGTACGAGGACTTCGTCGCGGCAGGCACCCGCACCGGTCTCGCGACCCTGCCCGGGCTCCCGGTCAGCGGGGTCAAGGACGGCGGAGCCGAGCTCAACCTCGGCACGCTCGCCGAAAAGGGCGTGATCCTGGTCGGATCGGCACGTTCCGCGGATGGCACGGTGCTCGGGCTGGAGGACAACGTCCTCGACATCGCCGAGGAATCCGCCGTTTCGTTCCGCGACGTCATCGACAAGATCGACGACGGACTGCGCAGGCGCGGCTTCGTGGCCCCCGAGCCGGACGGAGTGGCGGCGGTGAACCTGGACGCCGTCGCCGGCTTCGGCACCCGCCTCGACCTGACCCGTCACGGCATCTCAACCATCGTGTGGTGCACCGGGTTCGGGCCGGATTACCGGATCCTGCCCGCGCATGTGCTCGATGAGCACGGGGCGCCGGTGCAACAGGGCGGCATCCTCGGTGCGGTCCCCGGGCTGTACTTCGCGGGGTTGCCGGACGGGAACTCACTGGCCCGCGCGGGTATCGCCGCCGTCGCCGACAACGGCCGGTTCATCGCCCGCCACGTCCACATCGACCATGTCATGCGGTCCGGGTCGTCGGCGTCGGTGCTCGAGACCGGGTGACCGACCGGGCGCACCCGTAGAGTTCCCACCATGAGCGCCGACACGAAATGGACTGAGGCCGACGTCCCCGATCAAACGGGCCGGGTCGCCATCGTCACCGGATCCAACACCGGGCTGGGGTATGAGACCGCGCGGGTGCTGGCCGCCAAGGGTGCCCACGTCGTCATCGCGGTGCGCAACGTGGACAAGGGACGGGAGGCCGTCGAGCGGATCATCGCGGCCACACCGAAGGCCGATCTGAAACTGCAGGCCCTGGACGTGGGCTCACTGGACGCGGTGCGCGCCGCGGCCGATGAACTGCGGGCCGCCTATCCCCGCATCGACCTGCTGATCAACAACGCCGGGGTGATGTACCCACCCAAACAGGTCACCGTCGACGGGTTCGAGCTGCAGTTCGGCACCAACCACCTCGGCGCCTTCGCGCTGACCGGGCTGCTGCTCGATCACCTGCTTCCGGTCGAAGGGTCCCGCGTGGTCGCGGTCGGCAGCGTCGCCCACCGAATCCAGGCCAAGATCCATTTCGACGATCTGCAGTGGGAACGCACCAGATACAACAGGGTCGCGGCCTACGGGCAGTCCAAGCTCGCCAACCTGATGTTCACCTACGAGTTGCAGCGCCGCCTGGCCGCGAAGAACGAGCCGACCATCGCGGTGGCGGCCCACCCCGGCCTGTCCAACACCGAGTTGATGCGTCACATCCCCGGAACCGGCCTGCCCGGCTACAGCCAGTTGGCCGGCCTTGTCACCAACAGCCCGTTGGTGGGGGCGCTGGCCACGCTGCGGGCCGCCACCGATCCCGCGGTGCGGGGCGGGCAGTACTACGGCCCGGCCGGTTTCCGCGAGATGGTGGGCCATCCCAAACTCGTGAATTCCAGCAGGCAGTCCCACGACGCCGACGTGCAACGCCGGCTCTGGGCGGTGTCGGAGGAACTCACCGGCGTGAGCTTCCCGGTATAGCCATGCGGACCGTCGAAGAGCATCAGAGCATCATCGCCGGACTGATCAAAGCCCGTGCGCCGCAAGATCTACCGCTTTCGCAGACGCTGGGATTGACCCTGGCCGCCGACGTCGTCGCAGCACTGTCACTGCCCGGGTTCGACAACTCGGCGATGGACGGCTACGCGGTCCTGGCCGAGGACATCGCGGACGCCACCGCCGACGCGCCGGTGCGGTTGCCGGTCGCCGAGGACATCCCGGCCGGACGCACCGACACCCTGACGCTGAAACCTGGTACCGCGCACCGGATCATGACGGGTGCGCCGGTCCCTGCGGGCGCCACCGCGGTGGTGCCGGTCGAGGCCACCGACGGCGCCACCGACACCGTGACCATCCATAAGTCGGTCGTCGACGGCCAGCACCTGCGCCGGGCCGGTGAGGACGTCACCGCGGGCACCGCGGTGCTGCGCGCCGGTCAGGTCGTCAGCCCGGCGGCGCTGGGTCTGGCCGCCGCGCTGGGACTGGCCACCCTCACGGTGGTTCCGCCGCAGCGGGTGCTGGTGATGTCGACCGGCACCGAGTTGGTGGCGCCAGGCACCCCGCTGCAGCCCGGACAGATCTACGAATCGAACGCGGTGATGCTGGCCGCGGCGGTCCGCGATGCCGGCGCCCAGGCGACCATCGCCCCGATGTCCGCCGACGACGTCGACGCCTTCCGCGCCGCGCTGGCCGAGCACGCCACTGACGCCGATCTGATCATCACCACCGGCGGCGTCAGCGCCGGTGCCTACGAAGTAGTCAAGGACGCCCTCTCCGACCAGGTGGAGTTCGTCAAGGTGGCCATGCAGCCGGGCATGCCGCAGGGGTCGGGCGTCCTCGACCCACCCATCGGCGTGCCGATCGTCACCCTGCCCGGCAACCCGGTGAGCGCGCTGGTGTCCTTCGAGGTGTTCGTCCGGGCGCCGCTGCGCGCCGCGATGGGCCAGCCCACGCCCGGCCGCCCCCGGCGGACCGCGACCCTCACCGAGGATCTGACCTCACCGCGCGGTAAGCGGCAGTTCCGCCGCGGCGTGCTGACCGGCGATTCGGTGACCAGCTACGGTCCCCCGGCCTCGCATCATCTGCGCTGGCTGGCCTCGGCGAACTGCCTGCTGGAGATCGGCGAGGACGTCACCGAACTGGCAGCCGGGTCGGTTGTTCCGGTCTGGGACATGAGCTAGCGGATCCGGCCCGGCGCGCACGTAGAATCCTCCCGATGGCCAGACGCCCCGACCTCCAATCCGGTCCACAACGCCTCGCGGCGCTGGTGCGATCCAGCGTTCCGCCGATGCATTCGGCCGGCCTGCCCTTCGTCGGCGCGAGCCTCGCGGTCGCCGCCCTTGGCCGCCGTCGACGCTGGGTGCGCCGCGCGGGCCTGCTCGCCGCGGGCGCCAACGCCGCCTTCTTCCGTCATCCGCCCAGGGTGGCGCCGACCCGGCCCGGGGTGGTGGTGGCCCCGGCCGACGGGTTGGTGTGCCTGATCCAGGACGCGGTCCCGCCGGCCGAGTTGGGCCTGCCGGATACCCCGGTGCCGCGGGTCAGCATTTTCCTTTCAGTGCTCGACGCGCATGTGCAGCGAGCGCCGGTCGCCGGTGAGGTGGTCGCCGTGCAGCACCGTCCCGGCCGTTTCCATTCGGCCGAGCTCGAGGCGGCCAGCGAGGACAACGAACGCAACAGTGTGGTGATCCGTACCCCGGAGGGGGTCCAGGTGATCGCGGTGCAGATCGCCGGCCTGATCGCGCGGCGCATCGTGTGCCAGGCGCGGGTCGGCGACAAACTCGACATCGGCCAGACCTACGGCCTGATCCGGTTCGGTTCCCGGCTCGACACCTACCTGCCTGCCGGGTCCAAGCTCCTGGTCGGCCACGGTCAGCGGGCGCTGGCCGGTGAAACCGTATTGGCGGAGCTGCCATGATCAAGGCCCGGATCAAACCGCCTTCGTTCACGGTGCGCATGCTGCCCAGCGCACTGACGGTGGCGGCGATCTGCCTGGGGTTGACCGCGGTCAAGATGGCGTTGGACGACCGGCCGACCGAGTCCATGGCGTTTCTGGCCGTCGCGGCGATCCTCGACGCCCTCGACGGCCGGGTGGCCCGCATGCTCAAGGCCACCTCCAAGATGGGCGAAGAGATCGACTCGCTCGCCGATGCGGTGAACTTCGGTGTGGCACCGGCGTTCATCGTGTACGGGACGCTGCTGTCGCACTCGCGGATCGGCTGGATCGTCGTCCTGCTGTACGCGGTGTGCATCGTGCTCCGGTTGGCCCGGTTCAATGCGCTGCTCGACGTGGATCTGCCCGCATATGAGAAGGAATACTTCGTCGGGATGCCCGCACCGGCCGGCGCGATCGGCGCGATCGGCCCGCTCGCGGCCAAGATGCAGTTTCCCGGCACCTGGTGGGACTCCACGGCCGCCGAGTGGGTGGTGATCGTCTGGATGGTCGGCCTCTCGCTGCTCGTGGTCAGCCGGATCCCGATGCGCAAGATCCACACCTTCTCGGTGTCGCCGAACATGGTGGCTCCGCTGCTGGCGCTGGTCGCGATCGGCGTGGCGGCCTCGGTGTTCTACGGCTACATCGTGATCATGGTGATCATCGTGGCCTACGTGATCCACATCCCGTTCGCCATCCGGACCAAGCACTGGGTGGCCAATCACCCCGAGTCGTGGGAGGACAAGCCGCGCCAGCGTCGCGCCACCCGTCGGGCGATCCGCCGCGCACAGCCGCACCGTCGCTCGGTGGCCCGCCTTGGGCTGCGCAAGCCGGGCCGCTGACGTGAGCGAGATGGAGGATGACGCCGACGCCGTGGCGCTGAGCCATCTGCGGCTGACCGTGCGGCTGAACACCTCGGCCCTCGACGCCCGCCGCGGCGTCGTCCGGCTGCATCCGGAAGTGCTCGCCGCATTGGGCATCCGGGAATGGGATGCGGTGTCGCTGACCGGTTCGCGAACCACCGCCGCCGTCGTGGGCGTGGCCGGACCGGGCGTGCCGACCGGCACCGCGCTGCTCGACGACGTGACGATGTCCAATGCCGGCGTGCGGGAAAGCGCCACGGTGATCGTGTCCCCGGTGACGGTGTACGGGGCGCGGGCGGTCACCGTGTCGGGGTCGAAGCTGGCGACCGACTCGCTGTCGTCGGCCACCCTGCGCCAGGCGCTGCTGGGCAAGGTGATGACGGTCGGGGATACGGTGTCGCTGCTGCCGCGCGACCTCGGGCCCGGCACCTCGACCTCGGCGGCGACCACCGCACTGGCATCGTCGGTCGGGATCACCTGGACCTCGGAGTTGCTGACGGTCACCGGGGTCGACCCGGCCGGACCGGTGAGCGTGCAACCCAATTCGGTGGTGTCCTGGGGGTCGGGTGTCGAGCCGGCCAAGCCGGTAGCGGGGGCCGCGCACACGGTCAGCGCGACCCGCAGCGCGCCTGCCGTGGGCTTCGACGACCTCAAGGGTCTGCACTCCCAGGCCGGCAAGCTCACCGAATGGCTCAAGCTGTCCCTCGACGAACCAGAGCTGCTCAAAACCCTGGGCGCCACAGCCAATCTCGGTGTTCTGGTATCCGGCCCCGCGGGGGTCGGCAAGGCCACCATGGTGCGGGCGGTGTGCGCGTCGCGCCGGCTGGTCGAGTTGGACGGACCCGAGGTCGGTGCGCTGCACGTCGAGGACCGCCTCGGCAAGGTGGCCGCCGCGGTGCAGACCGTGACCAACGGCGGCGGCGTGCTGCTGATCTCCGACATCGACGCGCTGCTGCCGGCGAGCGCCGACCGACCACCCGATCCGGTGGCGACACTGATCCTGGCCGAACTCCGCGATGCGGTGGCCACGCCGGGGGTGGCCTTCATCGCCACATCGGCAAGGCCGGAAGGGGTGGACCCGCGGCTGCGCGAACCCGATCTGTGCGATCGCGAACTCGGGCTGAGCCTGCCCGACAGCACAACCCGCAAGGCGCTCCTTGAGGTGCTGCTGCGCGGGGTGCCCGCCACCGATCTCAATCTCGGTGAGATCGCCGACCGCACACCGGGATTCGTGGTGGCCGACCTGGCCGCCGTGGTCCGCGAGGGCGCGCTGCGGGCGGCGGCCAGGGCCAGCGCCGACGGCACCGCACCCGCGCTCCGGCAGGAGGACCTGACCGGGGCGCTCTCGGTCATCCGGCCGTTGTCCCGTTCGGCCGCAGAAGAGGTCGCGGTCGGGTCGGTGACCCTCGAGGACGTCGGCGACATGGTCGAGACCAAGCAGGCGCTCACCGAGGCGGTGCTGTGGCCTCTGCAGCACCCCGACACGTTCGCCCGGCTCGGTGTGCAGCCACCGCGCGGCGTGCTGCTGTACGGGCCGCCCGGCTGCGGTAAAACCTATGTGGTGCGGGCGCTGGCCAGTTCCGGACGACTGTCGGTGCACGCCGTCAAAGGTGCTGAGCTGATGGACAAATGGGTCGGATCTTCGGAGAAGGCGGTCCGGGAGCTGTTCGCGAGGGCCAGGGATTCGGCACCCTCGCTGGTGTTCCTCGACGAACTCGACGCGCTGGCACCGCGGCGCGGTCAGAGCTTCGACTCCGGGGTGACCGACCGGGTGGTGGCCGCGCTGCTCACCGAACTGGACGGCATCGAGCCGTTACGCGATGTCGTGGTACTCGGGGCCACCAACCGGCCCGACCTCATCGACCCCGCCCTGCTACGCCCCGGGCGGCTGGAACGGCTGGTGTTCGTCGAGCCGCCCGACGCCGAAGCGCGGCGCGAGATCCTGCGCACCGCAGGAAAATCCATTCCGCTGGCATCCGATGTCGATCTCGATGCCCTGGCTGCCGAGCTGGACGGTTACAGTGCCGCCGACTGCGTGGCGCTGCTGCGTGAGGCGGCGCTCACGGCGATGCGCCGCTCCATCGACGCCGCCGACGTCACGGCCGCCGATGTCACCAAGGCCCGCGAAACCGTTCGTCCCTCGCTGGATGCCGCTCAGGTGGAGTCCCTGCGGGAGTTCGCGGCGGCCCGGTGAGGGCTGGCCTGTGCCTTTCGCCCAATTCGACGAAACCTGCGTCGAGTTCGAGGATTGGGAGGGCGCCGCATCAGCCTTCCGCTCCTCACCGGACGCTGCGCGCAGTCACATGCGCCTCAATAGATTCTGATCGGCGCGAGATGCCAATCTGCCCGCCTGTTAGCGACTTTTCAGCGACAATCGCCTCCTGAGCCACTGGTGTCTCGCCAACCCCAAATGTTGACGTCTCTGACGAAACTCCCGTACCTGCAATGTCATCCGCCCCACCAGCACAGTGCCCGGTTATCAGCGACACTGTCGCTCATAACCGGACAGCTCGAAATCCGTTGTGCATGAGGCGAATGGGGCGTCAGCGACGTATGAGTCTGGCGCCATGTGACAGACGGTGCCCGTAAGACGTGAGTGGCGATAGTCGCTGAAAAGTCGCTAACAGTCGGGCACAACGACTATCAGTCCGGCGCCGTGATCAATGGGGCAGGCGAGACGACTCAGGACTCGACCAGCATGGCCAGCCGCTCGATCGACGCCTGCAACTTGCCTGTGTCGGTGGCGCGAGCCTTGACCAGACGCTTCTCGTCGGTGAGCTGCGACCAGTCATAGGTGTGGATGACACGCGTGCGGCCGTCGGCCAACGGTTCCAGCTCCCAGCGCCACAGGTGTCCGGGCGGTTCTTTGCCCTGTTCCGAAGGACGCCAAGCGATCCGGCGCCCTTCCTCGAACTCCACGATATGGTTTTCCCGGACGCCGCCCTGGGTGATGTTCATGGTGAAGACGTCGCCGACGGCGCGAACCCGCCGCTGACCGAGCGGCGCGTCGGCCAGGTTGTCATTGCCGTCCCAGCTCGGCTGCTGCGCGGGGTCGGCGATCAGCTCGAAGATCGTCTCCGCCGGCGCGACGACATCTCGGCTGGCCATGATCACCTGGAGAACGTCGGCATTATCATCCATAGGCCAGACCATACCCACCATATCTGCGTGCGCACAGAGGGGCGAGATGGACGATCTCAGCAGAATATTCGGAATCACGCTAGCCCTCGGCCTCGCAGCAGTCTGCTGGATATGGGCGGTCGTCGCCGCGGTACATCTTTCGTTCGTCACCGTGATCGTCGCCATCGGACTATCACTTGTATGGCTGTACTTGGTCGCGATATTGAGAGCTTCAACAAATGTCGTAGCTCAGGTCGAGTTCGACGCGAAAGGCACATTATTTCGCCCAGATCGACGAATTGACGTAGGTATGCGTCGATTGGCTTGCGCTGGCACTCTATCCATGGGGTTAATGTGCGTGGGCTGGTTAGTCGGTGTGCTCTACCTGCCACTACCAGACGGGATTGGGTATGTATTCCCAATCGCATTCGGTGCGTGTTCAGTCGTGATGCTTTGGATGTGGATGGAGATGCGGGCACGGGGCGGCATGGGTTCCTTACTTCTCAGTCCTGATGGGTTCGAGATCTCAGGCCTGATGTCAATAAGGAGGGGTAAGTGGGAGGAGGTTTCGACAATCACGGATAAGTTGCGCAACGAAGAGCAAGTTTGGAATCCCATGGTCATTTCCACGACGCACGGAGAAACCCTGACGATGGCGGCGCCCGGCGTATACACACCGAACGGATCCGCCCTCATCGAGCTGGTTCGCTTCTATTGGCAACACCCCGAGCGCCGGGAAGAATTGATCGACGGTCGAGCGGCGGAGCGCTTGCCTGCGACATAGACACCGCATGGAGCCCTATTCCTTCGCGCGACTCCCCCTCACTCTATTGAGGGACTTCGGATTTTGGTGCACCCGGCGCAATCATGGCGATGCTAGGCTCGTTTCAGCTGACTGGTCAGCCACCGAGCCTTGGGCGGGTCCCACGGCGTCCACCGCGAACGGAACACTACATGGGCGCGCTGAATGCGTTGTATTTGGACAGCAACTACATTTTCGGCATTGCTGATCACGCCAATGGGATGAAATCCAGTGTTCCCTGGGCGGCCGCCGGAATGGCCAGCGACTTTGGCGCACTCATGCAATCGGCAGGTTCTGTCAGCGCTTCCGCACTCGGAGCTACCCAGTTCGCCGCGGCAGCCGCCACACCCATTATCAACGGCGGACTCATCGCACTCACGGTAGCGGGTAACGCCCTCGGCTTTGGCAGACCCGAAGACGGGGAACGGTTCAGCACCGGCGCAAATCACTTTATGGACGCACACACGTCACTAGCGAAGGCGGCGCCACCAGAGGACTGGCAGGGCGAAGGATCCGATGCTTACCGGGACAGAAACGAGGAACAGAGAATCCGCGCTGCCGACATGTCGTCCGCAGATGAAGCGATCCAAAAGGTTCTCGCCGCCGAGGCTGAAGAAGTCGACAACGCACGCGAATTCGTGTCCAAACGACAGACCTCGCTAGCCCTGTGTATCGCGCCGGCAATTGCCCTGAATTTGATTCCGGGCGCCGGCCCCGGGTTGTCTATTGCGTTTCAATCCGCATCCGTTCTCGCGACCGTTCCGTTCGCCATGGACCGCATTGAGGACATGGTCCATCATTCGACGAGCCATGCAAATGAAATCAATAATATCGCTTCCGCCTACGATCCGATCACAGCAACAGAAACTCCGGGCGGCAGCTTCAACACGCCCTGACCACCCGGACCTCGGTTCTCCGAAACCCACTGAAGGCAAAGGCACATGACACAACCACCGCTGCGCGTCTCTGGCCAGATTCGATCGACCTCGACCGTGCAGGCCGAAGCCGCCTCCAAGATCGACACCGCGAAGTCCGTCACGGACGGGAGCTCCGGCGATGTGTTCAAGACCCACGGCCTGGTGTGTTCCGCGACGGCGATGGCACTGAAATCGGCCGAGCTCTCCCGACGCAACGCCGCCGAGAAGATGCACCTGATCTCGACCGACCTCGCCGTCAAGCTCAAATCCGCAGCTACCGAGTACGAGGCGACGGATCAACAAGGGGCGGGCAATCTCGACAGCCAGATGCCGCCGCGCTGAACGTATTTCACCGCTGCGTCAACAGCGCGCGGACCGCGTCCGCCAGGTCCTCTTCCAGCCAGACCGGCAGTTCACTGTCGTTGGCGTGCCGTCGCACTACGGCATACGGCAGGTCCACGACGGCGCGGGCCATCGCATCCATCGTCCGTTCACCGGCGTCGCCGTAGATCCCGCGCGCCAGCTCACGTAACCGATCGATAAGGGGCGCGTTCATCGTGCCCAGGGTGGCCTGAAACTCGGCGTCGGGTTCGCCGTCCAGCAGATCGCTGGGCCGGATCGTCAGCAGCAGCCGGGCATCGTCGGGCACCTCGCGGGCGAACTCCACGGCCGCCACCGCCATCGCCACCGCCGCGTCCAACGCGGAGTCTCCGGCCGCCGCCATCGCCCCGGCCTGAAACCGCGACAGCGCCCGCAACCAGGCCGCGGTCAGGATCCCGTCGCGATTGCCGAACCGGTGGTAGAGCGTGCCGGCCGGAGCCCCGCTGGCCTTGGCGATCGCCGCGACGCTGGCGGCCCGCGGCCCGTCGGTGAGCACCAGCGACCGCGTTGCGTCGAGGATCACATCGGTTTCATGCTTCCGCGGAGGTGCCACGATCTAGTACGGTCCTTCTATATGGAACGATTACCCTATATCGATGAGCATGCCATAACCCTCGACACCGACGCGGCAACGACATGGGCCGCCGTCCTGCGCACCCTGTGCGACAACCCGGCCGATCCGCGCCCGCCGATCGGCTTCTCCATCGGCGAGATCCGCCCCCGCGAACGACTGGTCCTGCAGGGCCGCCACCCGTTCTCGATCTACCAGTGGGTGTTCGAGCTCGACGTCCTCGGTCCGCACCGCACGCGGGTGCGCTCCCAAACCTGGGCGGCGTTCCCCGGCATCTCCGGCAGGATCTACCGCGGCCTGGTCATCGACAGCGGCGGCCACCGGATCGCGGTCCGTTGGATGCTCAAGCGCATTGCGGGACAACTGCGCCCGCGTCCCGAGGCGGCCGCGTGACCTGCGGATGCGAGGAGCGACCGTGATCCTCGACTGGGGTGCCACACCTCACGAACGCACCGCCGCGCTGCCGTGTGACCACCTTGCCCCATCCGCACCGACAAGGGCCGACCGGGCGATCACGATCTGCGCCCCACCGTCGATCGTGTTCGGCTGGCTGTGCCAGCTGCGCATCGCCCCCTACAGCTACGACCTGCTCGACAACTTCGGCAGGCGCAGCCCGCGGACCCGCACGCCCGAACTCACCCAACTCGAGGCGGGGCAGCGGTTCATGACGATGTTCGAATTGCACTCGTTCGCCGACGGCCGGCACATCACGCTGCGGACCGGCAGCGTCACCGTCACCTACGCGGTGCGCGCGGCGGGCCGGGGTACCCGCTTACACGCGCGGGTCCTGTTCGGCGGTCCCCGGCCGGTCGGTCTCGCCCTCGCCCTGGGCGATCTGGTGATGATGCGCAAACAGCTGCTCACGCTGCGCAAACTGGCCGAGCGGGAAGCCGCCGCGATCGCATCTTGACGGTAGCAAGTTCCGGTGCCATAGTGAACTTGTCATTGCCTAGATATACGGGAGCCGAGATGCCTGCCACCGTCGAATCCACCCGCATCGGCGATCACGAACGCCAGAAGACCGCCAACGACCTCGGTCAGGCGCTGACGCAGGGCTACCTGACCATGACCGAATACGAACACCGCCTCATGTCCGCCTTTCAGGCCCAGACCGCCGGCGAGCTCCGAGCGCTGCTCACCGACCTCCCCGTCGCGGCGCTCCGCCGCACGGACCGCCGCGAAGCCCACCTGCGGGCCGCCCGGCTGAGCGTCCGCATCCACACCGGCGTCTACCTGGCGGCGGCGGTGCTGATGCTGGGCATCTGGCTCGCGGTCGGACTCGGCGGCGGCGGATGGTATTTCTGGCCGGTCTGGCCGATCATGGGTTGGGGCATCGGCGTTGCCTCACACGCCATCCCGATCTGGGCTCACGGTTCGATGAGCCCGGCCCGGATCGCATAGCGGGTCAGCGCCAACCGATCCCGCAGACCGAGCTTGGCCAGAATGTTGGCACGGTGGCGGTCAACGGTTTTCGCGCTGATGGTCAAGGTGGCGGCGATCTCACGGGTCGAATACCCCTCGGCGATGAGTTTGAGCACCTCCTCCTCACGCGGCGTGAGGATGTTGCCGGGCAGCTCCTCGCCCTGCCGGGCCCGGTGCAGGTAATCGCGGATCAGCGCGGTGACCGCCCCCGCATACAGGAACGGTTCGCCGCGCAGCGTCGCCCGGCACGCCTCCAGCAGATCGCGGTCGGCCACCGATTTCAGCACGTAACCCGATGCACCCGCTTTGAGCGCCTCGAAGAAGTACTGCTCGTTGTCGTACATGGACAGGATCAGGATGCGCACATGCGGATGGGTCCGGTTGATCTCCCGCGCCGCCTGCAGCCCCGTCATCCGCGGCATCGCGATGTCGAGAATGGCCAGGTCCGCCGGGGTACCGTCCAGCGCCGACAGCGCCTCATAGCCGTCGGCCGCCTCGGCCACCACCTGAAGATCGGGTTCGGCATCGATGATCATGCGTAATCCACTGCGCACCAACGCGTGATCGTCGGCAAGTAGGACCCTGGCCGACATCAGACCTCCCGCATCGGGATCACCAGCCGGACCTCGGTGCCGCCGCCCTCCGGCGACGCGATCGTCAGCGCGGCGTTCACCAGCAACGCGCGCTCCCGCATACCGTTGATCCCGGCCCCCTCATCGACCACGCCACCACGACCGTCGTCGGCGACCCGCACGGTGAGCTCATCGGCACTGGTGTGCAGATCCAGCCACACCTTGCGGGCGCCGGAATGGCGGGCCACGTTCGTCAGGCATTCCTGAACGATCCGGTAGCACACCAGCTCAACATCCGGCCTCATCCGATCAGACTGCAGCGCAATGTGTTTGACCACCGACACCCCGGATGCCTGGGCGAAGTCGTTGCACAGCGCGTTGAGTGCGCTGTGCAGGCCGAGATCCTCCAGGGCATCGGGGCGCAGCCGGCGGGCGATTTCGCGCACCTCGTCGAGGCTGGCCCGCACGATCTCCTGGGCGTCGGCGAGTTCGGCCTGGATCGATGACGGTGCGCGGTCGACGGCGCGTTTGAGGGTCAGCAGGGCAACGGTGAGCGTCTGGCCGATCTCGTCGTGCAGTTCGCGCGCGATCCGCTGCCGTTCGTTCTCCTGGGCGGCGAGCGCCGACGCGCTCGCCGTGGTGCGCTCGGTCTCGAGCCGATCCAGCATGGTGTTGAACGATGTGATCAGGTGGTGCAGATCGCCGGTGCCCCGATCATCGACCCGATCGGTGCGCTTGGGCGGATCGACTCGCCGCATTGACGCGGCGAGCCGATCCAATGGGGCAAGACTGGACCGCAACAACAGCGCGTTGGCTGTCAGGATAATCGCCAAACCCACCAACAAAACTGGGATTTCGGTGAGTTTTACCAGTGAGGACACCGTCGCGGGTGACACCGCGAGGATCAACGTGCCCAGGGTGAAGATCAGGCCGTTGATCAGAAACACGCGCCGGAACAACGCGGACGCCGGGGTGCGCGCCGGTTTCATCACCCCAGCGTGGCGGGTGACAACACCTTTTGTCCATACAGGCCACACCCCCGGCGGAATGGGTGTCAGACCCGATGGTCAGCCCACAAGACGCCGAGCACACTGACTGCACCCCGCATTGGAGGAGAACCACGATGCGCATCGCCCGGACCGCCGTCCCCGGCTACGGCGTGCTGCATACCCGTCCCGAATTGATCGGAGAACGAGGACCATGACAATCACCGCCTCTGCCCAAGGTAACCGTGACATGCAAGCTCATGAGATCGCCGTACATCCGCCGACCGTGCGCATCGACGACCCGGTCTCCAAAGCCGTGCAATTGATGGTCGTCAATCGGTTGCCGGGCCTGGTGGTGGTCGACGAGACCGACCGGCCGGTTGCGGTGCTGCCGGGCACACAGGTGCTGCGGCTGACGATCCCCGAAACCTATCGCGACGATCCGGCGCTGGTGCGCACCGTCGACGAGATCCACGCCGACCTGTTCTGGCACGGACCCGGCAAACTCACCGTCGGTGACTGCCTGCCCAGCCCCGTCGCGAAACCCGCCACCGTCGCGCCCGATGCGACGTTGCTCGAGGTCGCGACCGTGATGGCCACCAAACGCAGCCCGCTGATCGCGGTCGTGGACCACCGCGGCAAGTTGACCGGGGCGGTCACGCTGGAACGGCTGCTGACCAGCCTGGCGGTAGCCGGACCCAACGACTGATCACGCGGGTGCTCGCCGCCGACACTGCCGACACATCCACCGTGGCTTCGCTCGCCCCGTTCGCGGCCCTGGCGATCTTCGTCGTCGCCTTCTGGTACATCGCCACCGAGCGCGCCGACAAGGTCAAGACCGTCCTCGTCGCGGCCGGGCTGATGGCCCTGCTGGGCCTGATTCCCGGCGAGAAGGTCTTTTACTCCGAACATGAGGGCATCGACTGGAACGTCATCTTCCTGTTGCTCGGGATGATGGTGATCGTCGGCGTCATCAAACAGACCGGGCTGTTCGACTTCCTGGCCATCTGGGCGGCCAAACGCTCCCGCGGCAAACCGTTCCGGCTCATGGTGATGTTGATGGTGATCACAGCGATCGCCTCGCCGGTGCTCGACAACGTCACGATCATCCTGCTGGTCGCCCCGGTCACGCTCGTCATCTGCGACCGGCTGCGCATCGCCCCGCAGCCCTACCTCATCGCCGAGGTGCTGGCCTCCAACATCGGCGGCGCGGCCACCCTGATCGGCGATCCACCCAACATCATCATCGGTAGCCGCGCCGGTCTGACGTTCAACGACTTCCTCGTTCACATGGCGCCCGCCGTGATCATCATCTTCGTGCTGTTCGTGCTGTTCACCAGGGTGCTGTTCCGCAAGGACCTGCGCGCCGCCGATATGCACATCGCCGAGGTGATGGCACTGCAGGAGCGTCGTGCCATCAAGGACACCCGCCTGCTGGTGCGTTCGCTGTTGGTGCTCAACGTGGTGATCGTCGGGTTCGCCCTGCACTCGGTGCTGCACGTGGCACCCTCGATCGTGGCGCTGCTCGGTGCCGGGGCGATGCTGCTGGTCACCGACGTCGAGGTGGGCGAGATCCTGCCCGAGGTGGAGTGGCCGACGCTGGTGTTCTTCATGGGACTGTTCGTGATGGTGGCCGGGCTGGTGCACACCGGGGTCATCGGGGCGTTGGGGTCGGTGGCCGAATCCGCGTTCGGGGACAACTGGTTCGGCGCCGCGACGGCCCTGCTGTTCGGGTCGGCGGTGTTCGGCGCGTTCGTCGACAACATCCCCTACACCGCGACGATGACGCCGGTGGTGGAAGGCATGGTGGCCCAGACCCCCGACGTCGAGACCGGCCAGGCACTGTGGTGGGCATTCGCACTCGGCGCCTGCTTCTCCGGCAACGGCACAGCGATCGCGGCCAGCGCCAACGTGGTGGCGATCGGCATCGCCAAGCGGGCCGGGCAGCCGATCAGCTTCTGGCGGTTCACCCGGTACGGCATCGTGGTGACGCTGCTGAGCACGGTCCTGGCCTGGGTGTACGTGTGGTTGCGCTACTTCTGACCCCGCGGCACCGAGATTCACATCAGGGACAAATCCCGGCCTGATTTTGTCC